>NZ_JBLJAJ010000049.1:0-16621 GCF_047530005.1 Serratia sp. N21D137 | reverse complement strand
CGAACACATACTCAACACACGAGGGAGAAAATCTCTGGGCTATCGCTCCCCCAATGAGGTATTTTTAACACACTTACAGGCGGCATAAGCCCCCTGGGTTTTGTTGCGTTTCGAGTGGGAATGGGGCACTCGTTTACGCGTGACTGTCATAGTGTCTTCCGTGTCAGCAAACCAGAAATCAAATGTGAGTGCGCCATGCTGCCATGGCGCAAAATAACGTGATGTTTTAGGGGGTGTTCGGCTTACTCGTTCTCTTCCCTCAGCTTTTGCCATTCAAGCTGTTGCAGTAGATTGCGTGGGCGCGAGCTGTCGACATAACTGTGTTCAGAAGGATTAATCAGGAAGCTGTAGTTACGCGCGAAAGGCACCGCCGACGTAGTCACCGCCACCGGGCCATTAGCCGTTACTACGTGATAGCCATCAATGTCTGCCCAAGCCCAGGCATCGGTCAGGAACAAACGGCCCACACAGGCTTGCAGGTCTGCCGAGTAATCGCAGACGATGACTTCACCGATGCAGTTACCGTCAAACATCACTTTGTCGCCACGCTGCGGGATGGCGTCCGGTTTCCCTGCAATGCTCATCCCCACGATGCGGTGGCTGCAGCCCTGCTCTACGCGTTCGCTCAAACTCGCCAGGCCGGTGAAGGCTTCTTTGTCGTAACGCACTGCCCACTGCATTTGCAAAGCAATCGGGCAGCCAGTGTATGAATTGAACATGCCAGGTTCCCAGCAAGGGTTTTCCAGGCGTACTTTCCGCTGGTAGTTCAGCCCGCCGGTACGCATGTCGTACCTTTCGCCAGCCTCCAGCATCTGGGTCCAAACATCGGCCAGCAGATCCTGTGGCCCCATCAGTTTGTACGAGTATTCACCATGCTTGCCACTGCGCAGCAGGATCAGATCGTCCTCAACGTGCATGTGTTCCTGGTATGGCAGGCCAATCACGTCCATCCCATAAACTTCGGCCAACAGCTCCCAGGCATATGGCCCTTCGAAGTGCAACATGCCCCACTCTGGCGTCAGCGATTCGATCGAGTCGATATCCTCAAACTCGTCTTCATTGCCTGCCAGCTTGGCACGCAGCATCTCGCACAGCGTTTCACCGCTGACCCACTCCGACAGCAACAGAAAACGTTCGTCATCACAGGCGATATACAGGTCGGTAATGATATTGCCTGCTTCATCGAGGATCAGGCTGTACATGGCTTGCTCATCCCGGATCGATGAAACATCGCCGGAAACCAGCTGGTTGAGCAACGACCAGGCGCTGTCACCGTTGATGGCCGCGATGCCAAAATGGGAGTAGTCGGACAGCAGAATGTGTTGACGTACCGCCTTGTGCTCCTCCTCCGCAGCAAAATAACTCAGGGGAATAGCAACGCCGTTACGCTCCCCCATTACCGCCCCATTCTGCTGATGAATGTCAGTGAGTTTGGTCATTCCTTGTCCGCTCCTGTTGCTGATCCGTTGGTGGTTTCCCCCTGCTTGGCGATAACAAACGAAGTCAGGGTGTTGACGCTACGCATGTAGGAAGGATCGTCACCTTCTGTCACACGGATGCCGAAAATTTCATCCAGCAACACGACGACCTCGGTGGCATCCACCGAATCCAGCTTCAACCCGCTACCAAACAGCGGTGTGTCATCGTCAATCTGATTGACTCTCTGATAGAGGTTCAGGCGTTCTATTAGCCCCGTTTTGATTTTCTCCAGCACAGACTTGCGCTGTTCAATCCTTTCAATAAGCGCGATGTTGCTCATAGCGGCATTACTCCCTGTTAGTTAAACGTACATACCTTTGCCTTCAGCCAGAATGCGATCGGTACGAAAATTGACGATCCGCCCGACGCACGCCACATTCCGGCCAACCCGCGCCTCCACTTCGTAGTGGTGGAACCCGTTCATATCGGCGAACGCCAGGCGGCTGTTGACTTCAATGGTGTCGCCCGGCGCGACCATGCTTTTGTACTTGACGTCCTGAGAGGCCAGCACGCCTAACACGCGCGCCCGCTCAGCTATCACTCGTGCCGTGCCCTCTGGCGTCTGCAACGCCCGTGATACCTCATCAAATTTCTTCAACGGTTGCTGGGTTTCACGCTCATGCAACTGGCAGAAATCGTTCAGCAAACTCAGATATTCACTAGACTGGCCGAAGATCTCGGCGATCATCACGCCAGGCATTACCGGGTTGTCTGGAAAATGCCCCGGAATATAGGATTCATTAAAGGTGACGTGCTTGATCACGGTAATCGAGCCCCTTTCTCCCGGTGAAAAGTCCACGATGCGGTCAACCATAAATATCGGTGCACGCCAGGACCCCATTTTCAGCAGCAGATTGGGCTGGACTAAGCTCTTGTTATAATTAGCCATATAACATTCCTGTCGGTTAACGCATCACCAGGCCGCCATCGGCCACCAAAGTCTGACCAACGATATAGCTGGATGCGTCTGAACTTAAGAAAGCCACCACGTTGGCGATCTCGTCGACACGACCAAGACGTTTCAACGGAATAGCAGACATGACGTTGCGCACGATCTGGCGCGGCACTTTTTTCACCATTCTGGATTCAATCATCCCCGGTGCCACGGCATTGACGCGGATCCCCTTCGAGGCCATTTCGCTGGCCAAGGTGCGGGTAAGGCCAATAATGCCGGCCTTGGCAGCGCTATAATTGCTCTGGCCAAAGCTGGAGGTGATACCGGATATCGAAGATATATTCACCACCGTTGAATTGCGGGCATGGCGCAATAATGGCAGCAGCCGTTTGGTCATGGTAAAGGTGCCGTACAGATTGACCTTGATAACCTGATCAAACTCTTCATACGTCAGCGCAGAAAATACGTTGTCTTTGTAGATCCCGGCATTATTAATCAGCACATGCACCTCATGAGCCTGTTTCTCAAGCTCATCGGCCAGGCTCGAAACCTCACTGACATCGGCAACATTGCACTGCAGGATATGCAGATTATCACCTTGCGGATGAGAGATTTTTAATTTTTCCAGACCGCTATTGTCATGATGGTAAATAGCGAAAACCTTAGCCTGTTGCTCAAGATATTTCTCGCAAATAGCTAAGCCAATATCACCACTCGCGCCGGTGACAACCACATTTTTACCCCCGATATCGGGATAGTGAAACATAGATATTCCCTTATTTTATAATTAACCCAATGCCGCTGCGGCAATGGCATGTGACTGACAGTGAGAAATGCTCAGCGTGGCATGAGTCAATTTTTTTTCCTGCATCAATCTCGCAAATTCACCGCTAAAGAAATAATAAGGGCAGCCCAACTCATCGTGTCTGATTTCGATGTTGTGGAACAGGATCCCCAGGCGGAACCCGGTACCAAGAGCCTTCACGGCAGCTTCTTTGGCTGCCCAGAAGCCAGCCAGTCGTTCGACATTGTCGGCCAAATCCCCCAGTACCTGCTGCTCTGCCGGGGTTAACAAACGCTGTGCCAGCCTATTGCCACTTCGCATTAATGCGGTGTTTACCCGTGCGATCTCAATAATATCCACACCAAGATTCATCCTTTCTGACTCCCATCGTCAAATCCATTGAAGCAGCTTCGTGTGAAAGTGACATAATACGCAGATACAATATGGCAATGATGTCAGAACCTATAACACAATAAAATTGCAATAGGGAATTGTCTGCATTGCTTAAAGAGAATGTTATCGCGAAATGTTTAAAACAATCAATAAAGCCTCAGTAAAAAATATCATCAACAAATAAAATAGAGCATTATTCTAATTGTGAAGCATAAATACAGAATAAAAACCAATAACGCCATTCCAGCTGGTCATATATGTCATTTTTTTATTAATTAAACGGGATTTATTTTTGCAAGAACAATCCCACCGATTAGGATTATTCAAAATAACAACAGATTTAATTCAGGTTAATTCGAGAAATAACCTGAATCAAAGTATTTTACTTTTCATCCTATTTAAAAAATGGCCATTATTAAATTTTCATTCCCGCTGATTTATCTGAATGATCGATAAGTGTGAAGAGTTTTGCATCGTGTCCTGCATTGCGTTGACGCATAATTTTCAAACAGAAAGCGTTTTCAACCATAATGCACCGCTGAAATTCAAACTCCGTCCCCAAAAGAGCCATGATCAAACGAACATCACCTTTGGCAAACCAGGGCTTTGGGAGGCGCAACCTTCCTTTCCGCTTCGCTACTCATTTTTTAATCAATAATCTCTTCGGCTTAGCAGGCCAGTCTGTTACTCTGCCCGACAGTGCTGGGGCCATGGTTCACCCGCAGAATCGGCCAGACTATGAAAACAGCCTAATCCGACTTATCCATGTTAGTTTCGTAGTTTAACAAGTTGAACTGACCATACTCTGCGGTGCAGAATACGCGCAGATGAAATGGAGGTTCGAATGTACCAGATGGGAAATGTCATTAACCAGCAGATGGCGGCGATCTCGCCCCAGGTGCTGACGGTGTTGGAACAAAAGCTGGTAACGGCTAAAGAAAAGATCGCGCTGTGCCTTAACGGTATGGGTGCCCTGATCCTGCAAAAGACCCGCGACTACCTGCATCGCAATGACAACTCCCAACGTTTCCGCCAGTTAGTCGGGCGCACTCCCCCCTTCGAATTGCGCTTTCTGGATGAAGCACTGGGTAAATCCAGCCCTGCATTGCTGACGATGGTGCTTGGCCACAAAGTGAAGCGCCTCACCCAGCTGTTTGTGAGCTTTTATGTGCTGGAAAAACAGGTCGCCGAGCGGCTGTTTTCCGTGGCCTCCGCGGTGGTATTTGGCCTGTTGGGCGAATATCTTCGCCAACGTTCTCTACAATCACCGTCGTTAAAAGGCTGGCTCGAGTGGCAGTTGCCGCAGATTGCCGCAGCCCAACCAACGGCGGTGCTCAACCAGTTGCCTGCGCTTATCCCAGCCGATCCGGCCGTTTCCCGCACCGGGTCGCTGGCGCCCCCCAAACGCCGTATCTGGCCGTGGCTAATGCTGGCGCTGCTATTGGTATCTCTGCTGTTCTCACTGCGCGGTTTTAGCGTGTTACAACCCATGCAGGCCAGCGGCCAGAGCGATGTGACCTACCGCCGGTTGGCCGATGGCAAGCAGCTTCTGTTGTCGCAGCGTAGCGTCGAGAACCTGCTGATCACCTATATTGAGAGCAATGCCCCCACTAGCGAAAAACGTTGGTTTACGCTGGATCGCCTGCAGTTTGACACCAACCGCACCGAGTTAAGCCCTGCATCACAAGAACAGCTGAGGAACATCGTCGATATTCTGCGTGCTTATCCGGATGTGGAGATCCAACTGGGGGGCTATACCGATAAGTCGGCCAATGAACAGATGGACCGGCGTTTATCGCAAGATCGTGCCGATGCGGTACGCATGGCGTTGGTCAAAATGGGGATTGGGGAAAGCCGTATCAGCGCAGAAGGTTACGGCTCGGCTTACCCATTGGTGCCTAACGATAGCGAAGCCAATCGTATCAAAAACCGCAGAATCGATCTGCGGGTAGTTGAGAAGTAATGGCCACTCAGCCCTTGGCTACTGCCACCACCTTCAACGGCTGAGCATCTGGCAAGATATTCATATGCTCCAGCACCTGGGCCATAATCTTGCCAAATACAGGCCCCGCCACCGAGCCACCAAAGTGTTTGCCTGCCTTGGGGTTATTGACCATGACCACCAGGGCCACCTGCGGATCGCTGGCCGGTGCCACGCCTGCGGTGTAGTTGATATAGCCACCATCGTACTTACCGTTTGGCCCCATCTTCTCAGCAGTACCCGTCTTGATCGCCAAGCGATAGCCAGGCACTGCGGCACTGAGGCCGCTGCCCCCAGGTAACGCATCGCTCTCCATCATGTGCACCACGGTTTTTACCACCTCTGCAGGCATGACTTGCTGCCCCATGACCGGCGGCGTGACTTTAGTGATGGAAAGCGGACGATAAACACCGAATGAACCAATGGTGGCATATTCGCGCACCATCTGCAGCGGAGTGACGCGCAAACCGTAACCAAAGGAGAAGGTCGCTCGTTCAATATCAGCCCAGCGCGCGCGGTGAGCGGGCAAATAGCCGCTACTTTCGTTACCAATCCCCAAATCGGTTGGCCGCCCAAGGCCAAAACTGCGATAAACGGCAGGCAATACCGTGGCAGGCAGCGCCAACGCAATATGCGAAACCGCAATATCGCTGGATTTTTGCAGCACGCCGGTAATGGTCAATTTCGACCAATGGCCTACGTCTTTGATCAGATGGCCGTTCACCGTATAAGGCGTAGTATCCAGCACGGTATCTGGCCGGATCAGCTTGTGATCCAATCCCACCATCACCACTACCGGTTTAACCGTCGAGCCAGGTTCAAAGCTGTCGCTGCTGCAGACATTGTGTATGTCTTTCACCGGTGTATTGGCGTAGTTGTTGGGGTTGAAGGAGGGATAGCTGGCCATGCCGAGGATCTCACCGGTATTCACCTTCACCAGCACCGCACAGCCGGAATCGGCCTGGTTGGCGATCACCCCATCGCGGATCTGGGAAAACAGCACGTACTGAATAAATTTGTCGATGCTTAAGGTCACGTTCGGTGGCGGCACTGGATCTACGCTTTTGATCACGCCGATGACCGCACCGCTGCCGTCTTTCTGATAGACACGCAGGCCGTTTTTACCCTGCAACAACGGGTTGAAACCCAGCTCAATCCCTTCCAGCCCCTGATTATCCTGCCCCACAATGCCAATCAGCCCGGCGGCGTCTTGCCCCATGGGATAGAAACGGCTGAAGTCCTGCTCGGTGCTAACGCCGGTCATGTGCAGTTTGCTGATATAGGCCGCATTGTCATCCTCCACCTTGCGTGCCAGATAGACAAAGCGCTTACGGGCGTTGGCCTGGATCAGGTGCTGAACATCAGCAAGCGGCATTTGCAACACGTTAGCCAAACTCTGCCAGCGCTCGGTGCTGGTATCGGTTTGGGTATCGAGGATATGTTTGGGATCCAACACGATGTCTTTGGAAGAGACGCTGACCGCCAGCGCCGCATCGTTACGGTCGGTGATCATCGCTCGGTTGGTGGGCACCACCTGGGTTCGAATGGAACGCTGATCAGCCTGATCGGCCAACTGTTGGTGTTCCAGCAGCTGTAAATAGCCGACCCGGAACATCAAGAGAAAAAAGCAGACCAAGATGCCCGCGCAAATCCAGCCAAAACGCGCCGTCGAGTAGTTTTTACCGTTTTTCTTGGTTGAAGGAGCCACTGTTAAGCCTACGTTTTTAAACTGATTATTTATCCGCTAAGTCTAACCTGAGTCAGATTGCCAGAAGGTTGCAGTTTGTAAGAAAGTAAAAACAAACGCGTTTAATGTTGCACATCGTCACTGTCTCCCAACTGCTTCTGGGTAGCGTCGTTTTCCCCCGGCGCTGGCGCATTGGCCGGGTCGAAAATGTGGTCCAGGATTGCCCTGGCCGTTGGCCCTGCAACGACACCATCCCCACCCCCGTTTTCCAGAATTAGTGCCATCGCCACCCGCGGGTTTTTATACGGCGCAAACAGGGTGTAGAAAATATGGTCACGCAGGCGTACCGGGATCATTTTGGCATTGTAAGTCTGGTTTTCTTTCAGGCTGAAAACCTGTGAGGTCCCCGATTTGGCCGCTATCTGGTAGGGCGCGGTATGGAACAGCTTATACCCGGTGCCGTTAGGCAGGTTCGCCATGCCATACATACCGTTGCGCACAATTCCCCAATACGGCGATTTGGCCTCGCCAATCTGCGCGGCCTGCTCTGGTGGCCGGTAGCGTTCGACTTCCCGGCCCCGTCTCATCGAATACAACAGATGCGGCGTTTTCACCCTGCCGCTGTTGATCAGCGTGGTCAGCGCTTTCACCATCTGGATCGGCGTAGCGATCCAATACCCCTGGCCAATACCCACCGAGACGGTATCACCTTGGTACCAGCCTTTCTTGTGTACCCGTTGCTTCCATTCCCTGCTCGGCAGCACGCCGCGATATTCCTCGTTCAGATCGATTCCCGTCGGTTGGCCATAGCCAAACTGGCTGAGCCACTGGTGGATCCGGTCTATCCCCATCTCATAGGCAACTTGATAGAAGAAGGTGTCGGCCGACTCCTCGATCGCCTTGGTGACATTCAATAGGCCGTGCCCAGTTTTCAACCAGTCACGATAGCGACGCTGCGTTCCCGGCAAGGTCCAGGTGGGGGCACCAAAGAAAGTGGTGGTTGGGGTAATGACACCGGCAAACAGTGCCGATACCGCCATATAAGGTTTTACCGTTGATGCAGGCGGGTATAACCCCTGCGTCACGCGGTTAATCAGCGGTAAATCCGGGTTGCTGAGTAGCGACTTATAGGCCTGATAGCCAATACCTTTGACGAACGGGTTGGGATCGTAGCTAGGGCTGGAGACCATCGCCAGAATACCTCCGTCGCGCGGATCGGCAACCACCACCGCCGCCCGTTGCCCTTTGAGCAAACCTTCAATGTACTGTTGCAGGTGCAGATCCAGCGTCAGATAGATATCTTTGCCCGCCTGGGGCGGTTGTTCCTTCAGCAGGCGAACGATACGCCCGTGGTTATCCACTTCCACTTCCTGATAGCCGGTGGTGCCGTGTAACTCTTTCTCGTAATAGGCTTCCAGCCCCTGTTTGCCAATATTGTGGTCGGCCGCATAGTTTTGCGCCAGGCCCTGCTGCTCCAGCTTTTTAACGTCGTTATCGTTAATGCGGGAGACATACCCCACCACATGAGCCAACTGTGCCCCGTAAGGATATTGCCGCTGCTGGTAGGTCTCGATGGTCACTCCGTCAAAGCGATACTGGTTTACCGCAAAACGAGCCACCTCGGTTTCGCTAAGCCCGGTCTTCAGCGTAACTGGCTTATAGCGGCTATTGTGATGCATATCGTCACGGAAGGCGGCGATATCATCCGGCGTCAAATCTACAATGGGCGTCAGGTTTTGCAACAGCGTTGCCATATCGGCAATCTTGCTGGGGGTCACTTCAATCTGATACAGCTGTATATTGCGCACCAACGGGATGCCGTTGCGATCGAAGATCAGGCCACGATGGGGGGCAATGGGCAGCATCTTGATGTCGTTTTGATTGGAGCGCGTTTGGTAAAACGCATGCTGTTTGATCTGCAACTGATACAGGTTGAAAACCAGCAAGCCAAAACAGGCGACGACCAGCACCATCGCCACGCAGGCACGGCGAATGAACAACGTTTCTTCGGCGGGATGGTCACGGAATGGATCTTGCAATTGGGCCATGCGCAGAGTCTTACCTGTTTGACTGGGCGAAAAGCCGGCAAGCATAGCGTTAATAATCCGGGGGCTACATTAAAAGGTTGCTAATGAGTTGGCATAAATGTTTCAACATATTGGAATGTTGCCAGGATTTGTCAGACAGGCCATAACGACTATTGAGACGCCAATTATTCCAATGCTACAATGTGACGCAGATCACACCAACAACCTAAACCACCGTCTATCCAATGCGCATTCTGCCCCAAGGTCTGATACCTGGAGTTGGCTGCGGCATGTGTAGCAAAGGATCACCTTCGATGAGTACCATAGCCGCTGGCTTTATTATGATGCGCTGGGAATTGCTGAGCGCAGTGATGATGTTTCTGGCCAGCCAATTGAATGTGTTGTGCCGCAAGGCCAGCCGTAACGGCATGGCGTTTGTGTTCAGCAGCCTGGGGCTGTTCACTAGCTGCTGGTTTGTGATGGGGCTGATGGGCATGTCCTTCAACCTGGCTGGCATTATGCAGTTTTGGGCGTCATTCAAAGACGTTTTCATCGATGTCATGAGCCAAAACCCGACCGCCTTCCCTCTGCCCTAACCGTTTTTCCAGACTAGACGGGCGCAGTATGCAGCGTCCCTACCAACCTGCATTACGGGTTGATAATGAGGCTGTAATCTTGGAACGGTTTTATGATGTGAACCAGGCCTGCGGCATCAACCGTGCCGTAAATCACCAACTCCTTTTGATCTTGGTAAACATCGCCACCATCTTCCGCTTTAATCACGACTTCCAGGCAGTCACCCTGCTGGTAGCCAGTGGTTATTATCAGCAGATCGGTCTCACTGTAAAACCGGGCTTCGGCGTTGCCGTCTTTGATCGGCAGCGGTCTGAGGTAAACGCTATCAACCCACCCCATATCTTTGACTTTACTGGCAAATCTGAAATTTGGCGTACAGTGAAATAGATTCCGGTATACCCGCGGGTACATAGGAAATAGCGTGCCAAGGTTGTTAGCCTGCGTTACATCGGGTTTATATTTGAACGGAGTAATACGCTCCAGAACCCTGAGGCCCGTATCGTCAGCCAGCGTGGAGAAGGAAAGCGTCACCGATAAGAGTGTGCTGATACAGTGATATAATTTCATTAGTGACTCTCCTTAGCTCACTGACCCACCTTATCCTCGCATCCAGGGTGTTAAAGTCACGCCGACCAGCAAGCCTTCCGGGCTTAGCAGACGGGTGACGCTCTGGCCCCACGGCTCCAGACGGTTGGCTACCAGCAGTTGATAGCCCTGATCCAGCAGCGTTTGGGTAGCCTTCGCCATATCTGCCACGTCAAACTCCATCCACGCCTGTGGCACCGGCAAATCTTGTGGCCATTGATCCTGGCCAAAGCAAGATTGGGCCGCCTGCGCCAGTGGCCACAGCGCAAAGTGCTTCACGCCCGCCAAGGCATCGTGCTCGGTCAGCAGATAGTCCTCATTCCCTTCCATTGGCTTTAGCGGCAAGCCCAGCGCTTGCTGATAAAACGCGGCACTCTGGCTGGTGTTTTGGGTGATCGGGCCAAAACCCGCGACAAAAAGCACCTCAACACCACAAAATGGTTGTTCCATATCCTTTCTCCTCAGGGATTAACGGCTTTGCTGCCGCAGCCGTATCGGCGTATAGCCATAGAATGCCTTGAAACGGTGGCTGAAATGGCTGGCCGAGCTAAAGCCGCAGTCCAGCGCAATCTGGGTTAGCGGCATCAGCGTGTTGCGCAGTAATTTCTCCGCCTGCTGCAAACGCACCTGCATCACATATTGATGCGGCGCCTGCCCGGTGCTGTGTTTAAACATGCGGGCAAAATGAAACTCGCTCAATTCCGCCTGAGCGGCCAAGTCTGCCAGCACCAAGGGTTGATCGAGATGGTGATAGATAAACTCCTGCACCCGCTTCAGCACGGCCGGTGCCAGCCCACCACGCACGCTGGGCAGCCGCCATTGCAACTGGGTGTAGCGCTGAAGCATATGCGACATCAACAGCGTAGAGGCGCTGCTCAGTGCCAGTTGGTTGGCGCTATCTTGCCAATTGTGATTAAGTAAAAACTGGCGATACAGCAGCGTGATTTGCGGATCTTCCGCAAACGACAGCGGCTCTACGTTGATGGACGCCGGGCTGCGATCCCAGGTCTGCTCCACCAAATGGCGCAAATGCTGGTCGGTACAGTACAGATGCACAAAAGAGAGATTGCTGCGGACATCCCAGGTGGATTCGTAATGACGCGGCATGATGCAAAAACGATCCGGGCCGCCGCCGTTCTGCCACCCCCCTGGTACCTTCTGATAGCACTCATAACCATCCGCCACGTACAGGCTGAGGGTGTGGTGATCGGCACTTTCCTGGGTGATACGGTCGTTGCAGTTGGACCAGGCCGCAAGTTGCACGCCAGATCCCAGTTGCACGCTATTGTGCAACCGGGCTTTATGTTGGTGCAGTGTTTCAAATGCCAGGTATGCCATAGCTGCCCTATTCCTGTGATCCAAGCCGTTTCAGTTTAAAGAGTGCTGGCGCGGGATACCAGTTGTCACCGGGCGCTTTTAACAAAAAAAGCGCAAGAATATGCAATTGGCCGCAAAAGGCTGAAAGCGTTACGGCGCAAAAAGATGAATACTCCCGTCATCATTCACAGGAGAATTTATGAATACGCTGTTGTATCTTGCCGTGGTGCTGATTTGGGGCACCACCTGGATTGCGATTACCCTGCAACAAGGCACGGTGGCGATCCCCGTTTCGATCGGTTTCCGCTTCCTGCTGGCTGCCGCCGTGATGTGGCTGGCCATGCTGGCGCTACGCCGTCTGCGGGCCATTAGCCTGCGGGACCACCTGTTCTGCATGTTGCAGGGCTGCTGTGTGTTTGGCTTTAACTTTTACTGTTTCTACCTGGCCGCAGCCTATATCAGCAGCGGGCTGGAATCGGTGATTTTCTCGATGGCGGTGTTGTTCAACGCGGTTAACAGCATGATTTTCTTCCGCCAACGCCCCAGCCCCAACCTGCTTCCTGCGGCGCTGTTAGGCATGATCGGCATCGTGGCGCTGTTTTGGCAAGATCTGATGGCGACCCAGATGGCGCCAGAATTGCTTAAGGGGATCGGCTTGAGCGCCCTGGGCACCTACGGTTTTTCGCTGGGGAACATGCTCAGCACGCGCCATCAACGCCGTGGACTGGATATCCTTTCCACCAACACTTACGCCATGAGCTACGGCGCACTGCTGATGTTTGCCATCGCACTGGCACAGGGCGCTTCATTGCAGCTCGAATTCACCACTCGCTATCTGGGTTCGCTGTTCTATCTGGCGATTTTTGGCACGGTGATCGCCTTTGCCGCCTATTTCACCCTGTTAGGCCGCATCGGCTCAGGGGCCGCCGCCTATAGCACCTTGCTGTTCCCGTTGGTGGCGCTGACGATCTCCACTCTGTATGAGGGTTACCAGTGGCATCTGAATGCGGTGATCGGCCTGTGTCTGATCCTGCTGGGCAACCTGGTGATGTTTTCCAAGCCGGGGAGGTTCAATCTATATCGATGGAAACGTGGAGTTCAGTGACCGTATTAAATATAAGTGTAGGGATACCGTTGCCCACTTAAGATAATCCATGAATTAACACAAAAATCATTGAGGTGTGAGGTAAACCACCTCAATGATTGCCCCACTATCACGAAAGATTACAGCCCATTGCAGTAGGATTCGTATTGACCTTGTTTACTCATACTTCTCAAATGAAGTCATCACAGAATAACCTTCCAGAAATTGATAACAACTATCATTCTAAATTATTTTATCAAGGCCAAGTTATTTTTATTCGACAGTAAACACCTATTAATCACCCCTATAATATAAACCGTTAAAGCGATATGGTAATTTTATTGGCAATAGTCAAAGTAAGCAGCGGAAAATAAATCGATAGCCATGGTCTAAAGTAATACGGAAGAACCATAATTATTGTTGATACCTCCCCGCCTATACTTGGGTCTGTTTTACGATAAAAGGAGTGACGAAAATCCGGCACCGCATCGTCATTTATGTCGAAAAACTGTCGAAACATCATCACCCCTCCTGCAACCTACTGTTATAAAAATATTTCCTGGTTGGCATGTTTTATGTATTGCCATAGGCGGAGCATAAACCTTGCCATCCCCGAAAGCTTTTTAGCTGCGCTCAAAAGTTACAGGGGTAATCCGGGAGTTCACCATGAAAAAAATCACCACTGTCTGCCCTTACTGTGGCGCAGGCTGCAAACTGAAACTGGTAGTAGAAAATGGCAAAATCCTGCGTGCCGAAGCGGCAGACGGGGTAACCAATCAGGGGGAACTTTGCCTGAAAGGCTACTACGGCTGGGACTTCCTCAATGATACCAAACTGCTGACTCCGCGCCTTAATCAGCCGCTGATCCGCCGTGTGAAAGGTGGCAAATTTGAGGCTGTCAGTTGGGAGGAGGCTATTCGCTACACGGCACAGCGTCTCAAAGAGATCAAGCAGCAATATGGTGCGCGTGTCATCATGCATACCGGTTCATCGCGCGGGACGGGTAATGAAACCAACTATGTCATGCAGAAATTCGCCCGGGCGGTGATCGGTAATAATAATGTCGACTGTTGTGCCCGCGTTTGCCATGGCCCCTCCGTTGCAGGTTTGCAAGCGACTCTGGGTAACGGCGCGATGAGTAACTCTATCGGCGATATCGAAAACTCCAAGTGCCTGCTGATCATCGGCTACAACTGTGCAGACTCGCACCCTATCGTGGCTCGCCGAGTGTTGAAGGCCAAAGAGAAAGGTGCACAGATTATCGTATGCGACCCACGCCGCATCGAAACGGCGCGTATTGCCGATCTGCATTTACCAATCAACAACGGCTGTAATATGGCGCTGGTGAATGCCTTCGCTCACGTTTTGATTGAAGAAAACCTGTATGACCGCGATTACGTTGCCAACTATACCGAAGGTTTCGACGCCTATCGCCAGCAAGTGGCAGACTATTCTCCAGAAGCGGTGGAACACCTGACAGGGGTCACTGCCCAGCAGATCCGCCAGGCAATGCGTATCTACGCCAGTGCCCCTTCCGCCACCATTATGTGGGGCATGGGCGTAACACAGTTTGGTCAGGCTGTAGACGTGGTGAAAGGCATTGCCAGCCTGGCACTGCTCACGGGTAATTTGGGGCGCGCCAACGTGGGGGTTGGGCCGGTTCGTGGACAAAATAACGTTCAGGGAGCCTGCGATATGGGGGTTCTGCCAAACGAATTCCCTGGTTATCAGGCCGTGACCGACGCCGCAGTACGAGCCAAATTTGCCGCGGCCTGGGGGATTGACGCTGCACAGATGGACGCCGAAGTAGGCTACCGTATCACCGAAATACCGCACCTGGCCCTTGAAGGTAAAGTCAAAGCCTACTACATCATGGGGGAAGACCCATTACAGACCGAGGCCGATCTGAGCCTGGTCCGTCGTGGGTTCGACGCGCTGGACTTTATTGTGGTGCAGGATATCTTTATGACCAAAACGGCCGAACAGGCCGATGTGATCTTGCCTGCCACCTCATGGGGGGAGCATGGCGGAGTGTTCTCCTGTGCCGACCGTGGTTTCCAACGTTTTGAGAAAGCTCTCGAGCCGCAGTATAACGTCAAACGTGACTGGGAAATTATCAGCCTGTTGGCGACTGAAATGGGTTACCCAATGCACTACGAAGATAACCAACAGATCTGGGACGAGATGCGCGAGCTGTGCCCACTGTTTTACGGAGCCACTTACGAAAAAATGGGTGAGCTCGGCCATGTGCAGTGGCCTTGTACCACCTTGGACAGCCAGGGGACACCTTACCTGTATCAGGGGAACCAATTCACGACCCCTTCCGGCAAAGGTCAATTGTTTGCTACAGCCTGGCGCGCTCCCGCAGAAATCCCTGATGAAAACTACCCTCTCGTGTTGTGTACCGTGCGCGAGGTCGGCCACTACTCATGCCGCTCAATGACCGGCAACTGTAAGGCACTACAAACGCTGGCGGATGAGCCTGGTTTTGTGCAGATCCATCCGCAAGACGCCGCTGAGCTGGGCATTGCCGACCAGCAACTGGTTTGGGTGGCCTCCCGCCGCGGCAAGGTGATTTCCCGAGCCAACTATAGCGAGAGGATTAATTTGGGCGCGGTTTATATGACCTACCAGTGGTGGATTGGCGCCTGTAATGAACTGACCCAGGATAACCTGGATCCGATCTCGAAAACGCCGGAAACCAAATACTGTGCGGTGAAGCTGGAAGCCATTGCCGATCAGCAATGGGCAGAAAACTATGCTCAGCAAAGTTACTGCACCATGAAGGCCCGCCTGCGCAGCGCCGTGGATGACTTGTTATTGCCGTTAGAAGCTTAGGTTAATTATCGGATTAACGCGGAAATCATTGAGGTGTGGTGTACAACCCCACCTCATTATTTACTTGGCCGTCATTGACCTTGTTAACTCATGCAAATTAATGGCTTATCAGGTCGACCAATCCATATTTCACGCACCAGAAAGCGATTTTAGTACCGCGCCCTTAGTGACTCCGGTGACTGAATTTCTGCGCTGATATTGTCACTTCATTCCGGTTGGACAAGTATCCGCGACGTTGTTAAGCCCTTCGGTTTGACGCTCGAAGCGGATCTTGTTGGCGGACGCGTCATGGTTAATGGTCAGCACATAGATACCGTCAAAATCATTCCCCGACCATTTGGTAACCTGTTGTGGGTTACCTCCCTCGGCGGTGATGATATTTTTTACCACCTGCACCAGATTGTGATGTTCCCAAGAGACATACACCACGGCATTGCGGAAACGATCGTCCAGCAGAGCCGCCTGCAAATCAGCAATGTCATCGGCGTGATACTGGATATTCACCGGCAGTGAGAGCCGAATGGCCGTTGGGGTGATGGTGGTCAATGCCTGCATGGAGCTGCCCAGCTTATTTTTCTTGGGGCCAGCGGCATAAATGGCCTCAGGCTTACCGAAGCGGGAAATCAAGACCTCCGGCAGTGCCAAGGCGCGGTTAAAACCTTTGCAGGTCAACTGACCACTGTTGTTGTCTGGCTTCTCACCGTGGCGAACGAAAACCAGGGTTTGCTCACTCCAGGCGGCCCCTGCCACGCTGGATAACAGTAACGCCAATATGCCGTTTTTAAACGCTTGCTTCATGGTTCTTTCCACCCATATTTGCCCTTAAGAACGCCGCCAGGTAAGGCCACGGCCCCATTCCCACTCGAAACGCAACAAAGTGACCCACTGGCCAGACCCGGATAAAATCACCGCTCTGGCCCTACTGGAGAGCCTGTTGCATGCAGGGAAAACATCTGACTCAGAAAGAGCGGTTCT
>NZ_JBLJAJ010000048.1:0-19648 GCF_047530005.1 Serratia sp. N21D137 | reverse complement strand
AGAACAGCAATCTCCACTCTTAACTCCAATGTTAGCATCGGCAGCTCGCTTAAAACTGCCAGTTTTACCCATGGTGGGTCCATTTTACATTGGCATGTGGGTCATTTTTACATCGGCGCTAACACCTGCGTTCGACAGAAGTGGCAGAGATGCTGAACAGCATAGCGCTCAGGCGTCCCTTACCGCAGTTGCTGAAAACCGATAATGGTTCTGAATTTGCAGGGAAAATGCTGGACAAGTGGGTGTATGAAAGAGGGATCAGGATAGACTTCTCACGTCCGGGAACACCGACGGACAACGCTACGGTGGAGTCCTTTAATGGCAGGCTGCGGCAGGAATGTTTGAACGAGAACTGGTTCATGTCTGTGGAGGATGCACGGTGCAAAATCGAGGGCTGGCGCATACACTATAACCAGAGCCGTCCCCATTCTTCCCTGGGCTGGATGACACCTTCTGAATTTGCCGAGAAATCTGCCGGTTGCCAGAATATGCAGCCAAAATGAAGCCGGTTATTCCTGATTATGAATGGATCACAAACGGGGAGCGGGTCACGGCGGTACTCCATCGCAGGCAAATATCGGACAACATATTTTACCCATGCTGACCTTGAAACAGGTCGCAACCTCACGCATTAAAAATGCGGAAGTCGCTCAGATTTCTACTTTGTCCCGCTCAGTGATGTACCAGATAGTGCCCTGATCCACCCGTATTTAGCTTGTTCTTCCATTATCCTTGTATGAAGCTGGTCACAAAACGTGAATGATGTTTTTTGTGGGCTTTGTAGAAGGCTGCACACGCCAAGCTTGTTAACAAGCCGTTACCACTGTCACATCCAATTGTTAATGGCCATTGATGCATGATACGCATCAGTTCATGAGTTTATTGCGCTTAATTAGTTTATTTTCCTGTTCCAGTCTTCAGAAACAGACGCAACAAAAGCGTCAATAGCCAACTGGAGATAACGATGAATTCACCCAACATTCCCATGACGACTCGAGCAAGAGCCGACGCGATACTGCGTGTTACCTCTGGCAACTTCCTGGAGCAGTTTGATTTTTTTCTGTTCGGGTTTTATGCCACCTACATTGCACATACCTTTTTTCCTGCCAGCAGTGAATTCGCCTCGTTGATGATGACCTTTGCAGTATTTGGCGCAGGCTTTCTGATGCGCCCTATCGGTGCCGTGGTGTTGGGGGCATACATTGATAAAGTAGGCAGACGCAAAGGACTGATTGTTACCTTGTCGATTATGGCCGCAGGAACCTTCCTGATTGTGCTCATTCCGTCCTATCAGACAATCGGTCTTTGGGCCCCATTGCTGGTGCTGGGGGGGCGCTTATTGCAAGGTTTCTCGGCAGGAGCAGAGCTGGGTGGCGTATCCGTGTATCTGGCTGAGATTGCCACTCCGGGCCGTAAAGGCTTTTATACCAGCTGGCAGTCCGGCAGCCAGCAAGTGGCCATTATGGTGGCCGCGGCGATGGGCTTCGCGCTGAATGCAGCCATGGAAGAAAGCGCTATTCGCGAGTGGGGCTGGCGTATTCCTTTCCTGTTTGGCTGCCTGATTGTACCTTTCATCTTTTTCCTGCGCCGCAAACTGGAAGAAACACAGGAGTTCACTGCCCGTCGCACCCACCTGGCAATGCGTGACGTATTTAAAACCCTGTTAACGAACTGGCAAGTTGTTATCGCTGGCATGCTAATGGTTGCCATGACGACCACCGCGTTTTATCTGATCACAGTGTATGCACCAACCTTCGGTAAAAAAGTGTTGATGCTTAGCGCATCTGACAGTTTGCTGGTGACCTTGTTGGTCGCAATCTCTAACTTTCTCTGGCTGCCAATAGGCGGCGCCCTGTCAGATCGTTTCGGCCGCAAGCCGGTTCTGGTTAGCATGACACTGTTGACGTTGCTCACGGATTATCCAGCACTCAGCCTGCTTGCGCAAGCCCCAAGTTTTTCCATGATGCTGACAGTACTGTTATGGCTGTCCTTCATCTACGGCCTCTATAACGGTGCCATGATCCCAGCCTTGACAGAGATCATGCCGGCCGAAGTTCGGGTTGCAGGTTTCTCGCTGGCCTACAGTCTGGCAACCGCGGTCTTTGGCGGATTCACACCGGTTATCTCTACCGCACTGATTGAGTATACCGGCGATAAAGCTTCACCTGGCTATTGGATGTGCTTTGCCGCCTTGTGCGCATTGCTGGCGACGCTATATCTATACCGCCGCAGCACGTTATCACTACAAACAGCACGTTAAATCAGGGATTACATCATGCAAAAGATCTCTCGTTCACTCCTTGCAACACTGGTGCTCTCCTCTGTCAGCGTGGGCGTACAGGCCAAAGACATTACCGTCATGATTTCAGGCGGCTTTCAAGCCGCACTGGAGAAACTGGCCCCACAATTCGAAGCGAAGAGTGGCGACAAAATCATTTTGGTATCCGGCCCCTCCATGGGGAAGACTCCCCAGGCGATCCCTGCACGCTTGGCGCGCGGTGAAAAGGCCGATGTGGTGATAATGGTTGGAGGCGCACTGGAAAATTTAGAAAAGGATAATTGGATCCAACCAGGTTCACGCGTGGAGTTGGCCGACTCGCCAATTGGCATGGTAGTAAAGCAAGGGGACTCGATACCCAATATCGAGAAGACTGCAGATCTACGTAATGCTCTGCTACATGCTAAATCCATTGCCTATTCTGACAGTGCCAGCGGCCGCTATGTCAGCAGCCAGCTGTTCAAAAAGCTGGGTATTGAAGCCAAGTTGCAAGAGAAAACTTATATGATTGAACGTATTCCTGTGGCATCAGAAGTGGCGAAAGGAAAATATGAGCTGGGCTTCCAGCAAGTCAGTGAACTGCTTCCTGTTCCGGGCGTAACCTTTATTGGCGAACTGCCAGAAGGTGTGCAGTACATTACCCGCTTTGCTGGCGCGATCACCGCGAAAGCAGAACATCGTCAAGGGGGTAAAGCGCTGCTGGATTTCCTGTCTTCCGCCCAGGCTCAAAAGGTCATTCGGGCCACAGGGATGAGAACCGTGAAAGCTGAACAGCCGGTTAACTAGAGTGATACTGTTCAGTAATCAACTTTTCTAACTCGGCAGCAATATAGGACTGAATGCGTCCACTGCGTTTGATTAGGCCAACTGTACGCTTCACAATTGGATCGGTTAACTGCAGGTGGGTCAGTACCGAATGCTCTGAAGATGGCATTGACATAGCGGGCACGGCAGCAATGCCGATGCCCGCTTCAACCATACCCAGCAGAGTCGTCACATGACGAGTTTCGCAGACACTGGGGCGTTCGGGAATGATATGTGCCAACATCTGATCGAGCAGATTACGGTTTCCTGACGTCTTGTCCAACCCCACATAGTCCTGCTGATAAAATTCGCGCCAGGTGAGGTTTTTTTTACTGGCGATGGGATGATCGCGCCTGCAGGCAGCCACGTAAACATCCCCTATCAAGGGAAGGAATTCAATATTGGGTTGCAGGCTTCTCGCAAAACAGATGCCGAAGTCCGCCTGCCCACTCGTAACCGCTTCGATAACATTACCTACACTGCTATCAATCAGTTTAACGCGAACACGCGGATAGCGAGCCTGGAAGCGACGAATGACGTCGGGCATAAAATAATAGGCAGCCGAAGGCACCGTGGCAACAGTGACCAACCCCGTTCGAGTCTGACTGGCCTTATTGATATCCGCTAATACCAACTCAAAGTTCATCAATAGTTGATCTGAACGCTCGGCAAAGGTCTGCCCATAAAGTGTCAGCGTAACACGCCGGGTGGTTCTGGCGAACAATTTTATGCCAAGCGCTGATTCCAGCTTCTCGATCCTGCGGCTCAATGCTGACGGTGAAAGGCAGATGGACTCCGCAGCAAGCCTAAAGTTACCGTATTCAACCAAAGCGCGGAAGGCATAAAGATCGTTGAGATCAAAATTAACGGGCATAACGATAGACAATCCTTTCAAAGGCGGCAAAAACTTAAAAGAGAGATGATAGCCAGTTATAGCACAACAACAACCTTTACAAGACCGAACAACACTCTCAACTGGCAGCACAAACAAAAATATCAATTTCACTTTGTTATGGTCGCAAAATCAATCAATAATACTGATTAGTTTTGAAACCTAAAATAGCAACACCATCGATAGATATAGATTCGTTAGAATACGTATCACAACGCACGACAGCGGAAACGGCTTTGGCCTTTTGGGACTGTTCATGCCAGTAAACCAGAGCAGAATCATAACGGGGACAAAAAAGATTAACGCTGGCCATGATGGAAATATAACCATGGCCAGATACTGCCTTATCTATTTAACGTTGCCTTTTCTTTCTACCCATCCACTGACAAAGACAAAAAAGACGGGCACAAAGAATATTGCCAATAAAGTCCCACTGATCATGCCGCCAAAGACACCTGTACCTATTGCATGCTGAGTCTTATCGCTAGCACCAGTAGCAAGCATCAAGGGAACAACACCCAGCGTAAAGGCCAGAGAAGTCATAACAATGGGCCGTAATCTTTGTTTAGCCGCTAGCAATGTTGCAGTAACAGTATCCATCCCCTGCATACGTAGTTTCCGAGCGAACTCAACGATCAGAATGGCGTTTTTAGTAGAAAGTCCGATGATGGTGATCATGCCAACTCTAAAAAAGACATCATTTGACATACCAGCAATGCTCACCGCACATACTGCACCAGCCAGCCCCAACGGAACCACCAACATAACGGCAAAAGGCGTTGACCAACTTTCATAGAGTGCCGCCAGCACCATAAACACCACAAGAATGGACAGCAAAATAAGCATGGGAAACTGTAATGCAGATTCTCTTTCCTGCAGAGAGCTCCCGGCCCACTCGTCCTGGAATCCATGAGGTAACGAATCAGCCAATCGTTCCATTTCAGCCATCGCCGTGCCACTCGATTGGCCCGCCGCTGCGCTTCCCATTACCCTGAATGCAGGATATCCCTGATAGCGATTCAATTGACTTGGGGCTAAAGTCCAAGACGGGCTCACGAAAGACGAAAGCGTCACCATTTCACCGGTTCTATTTCTGACGGAAATTTTCAGTAAGTCAGTAAGCTGCATTCTGTAATCGGCATCAGCCTGAACGATGACCTGCTGAACGCGGCCGCGTTCCGTGTAATCATTCACATAATAAGAACCAGCGGCGGCAGAAAGCGCCTGGCCGATCTCGTCAAAAGAAACGCCGAATGCTTCAGCCTTCTCCCTGTCTATATTCAGTGCAACACTCACGCCTTGAGGTAATCCATCAATGTAGACATCGGTTAATAGTGGACTTTGATTAGCCTGTGCGACGAGCTTTTCTGCCGCTTGCTTTAATGCGGGATAACCTTTCTCCCCCCGGTCTTCAACATACAGCGTAAATCCTGATGATGTCCCAATATCTGAAATCGCTGGCGGCAACAAACTTAAAATTGTGGCATCAGGCACCTCGCCCAGTGTTGTCTGAACAAAATCGGCTTCTCCCTGAGCCGTCGAACCCTTTCTGTCTTTCCAGTCTTTTAATGTGGTGAATGCCATTGCCGTATTTGGGCCCGACCCCGAAAATCCAAATCCCAGAATAGAAATATTGCTCTCAATGGCGTTACGTGTCGCTATTGTCTGTTCAAACTGCTGTACGACTTCACGAGTCCGCTCCATAGTCGCATCTGAAGGAAGTTGCATTGAGGACATAAAATAGCCCTGGTCCTCTTCCGGCAGAAACGATGAAGGCAGTTTTTGCAACGCGAAAAACAGCAAGCCGCATAGAGCAACATAAAGCAGCATCATTCTTCCTGTACGCTTCAACACATACTTCAATCCAGATCCATAGCGAACAGATAAGCCATCAAACTTACGATTGAAGCCGTGTGAAAATCTACTCCCCAAACCTTCTTTTTGTCCATGAGGTTTCAACAAGGTAGCGCACAGTGCAGGTGTCAGCGTCAGGGCGAGAAATGCCGAAAAAAGGATGGACACCGCCATCGAGAGTGTAAACTGCCGATAAATAACACCGACCGAACCACTGGCAAAGCCCATTGGGATAAATACGGCGGTCAATACCAGGGTGATACCGATAATTGCCGGGGTAATTTCCGCCATCGCAATACGTGTCGCTTGCTTGGGCGGCAACTTTTTCTCCGCCATGAGACGTTCGACATTCTCAACAACCACGATCGCATCATCCACAATGATGCCGATAGCTAACACCATACCGAACATGGTCAGTACATTTATGGAAAAACCACTGAATAACATGATGGTCAATGTGCCCAGCAAAGCGACTGGCGCAACAATGGCAGGGATCACCGTACAGCGAATTTTGTGCAGAAAAAGCAGCATCACGAGAAACACCAGGATCATTGCTTCAACAAAGGTCTGGATGACTTTCTCGATCGAGAGTTTCACAAACGGGGCCGTGTCAAAAGGAACTGTAAATTGCATCCCTTGCGGCAGATTTGCGGACAGTTCATCAAGACGCATACGGATACCCTCGGCAGCACTGATTGCATTTGCCCCAGGGGAGAGCTGGATCGCCGCTGCAGTTGCAGGCAACCCATTCTCGCGGATCGCAAAAGCATAACTTTGTAAACCGGACTCCACTCGGGCAACATCCGCTAATCTCAATCGCGAGCCGTTGTTGTTTGCTTTAAGTGTAATATTGCGGAACTCGTCCAGTGAAGAAAGCTGTCCTTGAACCGTCAGTGGGTAGGTAACCCGCTGTCCAGAAAGGGCGGGCTCATCACCCATACGCCCCGGTGAAACCAGGATGTTTTGCTGACCGAGCGCCGTGAGCACATCATTAACCGACAGTTTATAGGTGAGCAGCTTGATGGGATCCAACCAAACACGTATCGCCTTTTCGGCACCAAATAACTGAACTTTGCCCACGCCAGGCACTCGCCGCAATTCATCAGACACATGGCGTGCAAAATAGTCGCTCAAATCGGCTTCTTCATATTGCTCGGAAGGCGACGTCAATCCCACCATCATCAGAAACCCCGAATTGGCGGCTTCAACATTGACACCATTCTGACGCACCACCTGAGGAAGGCGAGGTTCGATCACTTTGATCTGGTTCTGAATATCCATTTGGGCAAGGTTGATATTCGTGCCAGGCTTGAACGTCACCGTAATGGATGCCATACCCGACGTGTCACTGGACGACTCAAAATAAAGCAGATTATCAACCCCTGCTATCTCGCGTTCGAGAAGTGAAATAACTGACGTATTCATCGTCTCTGGCGTTGCTCCAGGATAGGTTGCCGTTATCGACACACTGGGTGGTGCAACGGCTGGATATTGGGCCACCGGCAATTGCGGGATAGCAAGGACCCCTCCCAGAATAATAAATAGGGCGATGACCCAGGCAAAAATTGGCCTATTGATAAAAAACTGGGACATTGAATGACATCCGTATTGATGATGATTTATTTAGAAATACCGTGTGTATTCCAAACATAATGAAAAGTGAGCGGCATTAGTCCTTTTCCACTATTTCAGTGTTGATCCTTTTACCAATATCTTTAAGTTGTGAATATTTTTCCAATAGCTGCGGACCATCATCAAGGCTTGTAGCAAACATCCACATATAGGTCATCACAGAATAGATATGACCAGCACTGATGCCCTTCGCCTGAGTCATCCAGACGATAGTTAGGCTAAACAACAGGGCAACCAGCCCCCCAATAGACAGATAGCCTATGGCTTCGCGATCGGATAGCCTTATGCGCAGCCTCGCAAGTGTCAAATAATGCCGTTCCAGGGAAAGCCTGGTGGCTGTACTGACAAAATCCACTTCTTTTTCAAGGCGGTTATTCAGTCTGTTATACAGTGCTTCATTTTTAATGGCATATCCTGGGAGGAAGCAGGCCAAAAAGGCCAATATGACCAGACAAGCCACACCGGCCCAAAATTCAATGAGCAGTAACATGACGGCAGCACCAATCATAGAGACCAGAGAAGTAATGAGCATCGGCAAATGCAACTCAAAGAAATCGACAAACTCTCTTGATAACGCTACGCGGGCCGCCACGGTAGAATAATTCAGCTTTATTTTACGCTGCGTCATCACCACAGAGACCGCCAGCGCGGCATAAATTCTGGCGAAAGCACGCGTATCCACACTCCTTCGTGTCGCACCAAGGCACCAGATAAATAAGATCATTACCCCATACAGCACAGCACTTAACGTCTGCCCTGCCAGGATGGCGTTGATGGACACACCTGCCAGTATTGGATAGAGCAGGTAGGTAACGTTCTCGGCAATCACCAGGAAAAAAGTCAGGGATAACTTTCTTCGGTGACGACTCGCCAGTGATTTCAGAGTGTTGGAAGCACTTCCGGCCACTGGAGGAGCGGGAATATTTCGACTGTTCATTGAAGGGGTTTCTGTTAAAATAATAATAGAGCAATCGCTCAAATGATAAGAACATGCTATTTGAGCAGTTGCTCAAAGTCAAGAAGGAGATGGGCCGTGAAATGTAAATCAGAACCGATGAGAGATAAAATTCTCAGTGCTGTTGTCGAACTGTTTATTGAAAAAGGCGTTGAGAATGTGAAAACACGTGATCTCACCGAGTCCTTAGGCCTCTCCCGTAGCCATATTTATCACTACTTTAAAAACTGGCAATCGCTATGTCTCGAAGCAGTAACAAAATTTATGCTTACGGAACTGGAAGAGTTTCGCATAATGCTTAAACCATTACCTGCCCATCAGAAATTGCAAGAATTTATTGATGGTAATATTTCTGCAACGCCTGACCCTACCAGGAAACTGTACGGGTCTCTATGGATACTCTCCACGCATAATGAATCTTATGCCAGTCTGATGCAGTCGATTTTAGAAGAGTGGCATCAGGTTCTTACCCAAATTATTCGATCCGGTATGGAAGAAGGAGCATTTCGCAGTGTTGAAGCACCCCGCGTAGCACGACAGCTAGACGCGATGCTATTTGGCTACAGTGAATATCTGTTCACGCTACCTTCGGAGGGATCCTTAAAGCAGGCGAAGGAGGATGTTGAAGACTTCATAAAGCAGAACCTATTAATCCAGTCACATATCTAATTGTTTGAATTTCATGCATAATGTTCATTATCCATTGTCAGGTTGTTCAGGTTTATCGCCATGGTCGATGAGCACAGGCCTTGATTATGTTGATGGCATAATAGTCAATACTATCAGTAAGTTGCGTGGAAATTTTCCGTCCCCTGGCACAACCTCATACGTTAAGGGTATAATCCAAGGCATTATTTAATCGGTTTCGGAAACGAACATGGCAAAGCTAACATTACAAGAGCAGCTGCTTAAAGCTGGATTGGTCAACAGTAAAAAACTGGCGAAAGTGGAAAGAACGGCTAAAAAATCGCGGGTTCAGGCTCGTGAGGCAAGAGAGGCCGTGGAAGAAAACAAAAAGGCTCAGGTTGAACGTGATAAACAGTTGAATGAGCAGCAAAAGCAGGCCGCCTTAGCGAAAGAATATAAAGCGCAGGTTAAGCAGCTCATTGAAATGAACCGCATCGTTATTGCAAATGGCGATATTGGTTATAACTTCACAGATAACAATTTAATTAAAAAAATATATGTGGATAAGACAACTCAATCTCAATTGATTAGTGGCCGCCTTGCCATTGCTCGTCTGATTACCGATAAGAACCCTGAAGGCGAATACGCGATTATACCCGCGATCGTGGCCGATAAAATTGCGCAGCGTGATGCTAGCAGCATTGTATTAAATGCCGAGCTGAGTAAAGAGGCTAAAGATGAAGAAGATCCGTATGCCGATTTTGTCGTGCCTGACGATCTGATGTGGTAAACAAACTTTCCAGATGCTTACAGCGACCAGCCCCTAAGCAACAACGCCCCTAGAGCTCAACCGCAGGGGCATTTCGACCTATCTTTTCGTTTTCGAAGTAAATCACAAAAAATCTTATTTAAATTAAAAAGTTAAATAAAAAAGCCCCGAAAACGGGGCCTTAGGGGTGAATTCAAGCTGGCTGGCTCTGCTTTTTGTAGATAGAACGGTAATGATTGAGCCGTTCGAAGAAGTTATCGCTCTGTTCACGCGACATATTACCCGCCACGCCGTTAGCATCGACTTCACGACCCTGAAACTCCAAGAATGCCACCGTAGAAGCGAGAAAATCCATGTTGCTGGTGTTCTTGGCATAGACATAGCACTTTTCCAAAGTTTCCATGATCTCCTCCTCAACGTTTTACAGTAAAGTTGACGTGCCACAAGCAGGATGACAATCGCTCGTAAAATGTGCTGCACTTCTAAGAATACTCGCAAAAGCTAAAAAATATACGCCATACGTGCGGTGTGCTTAAAAAGTGGGCAGAGATCGCAGAAATACCTAGCGCGGCAAGGACGATTGCTCAGCCTGCAAGACTTGCTCTGCCGTCACCACAGAGCCAAAGTCGTCAAGCACCGAGTAAAACACCTTCATGCCAGCATTCGCCGGGCCTTTAGCTGCCGTTAAGGCAAAGTCAGCCTGCCCTTTTGGGCTTACCATGCCGTTTTCCGGCACCAAGGTAACGACAGCTTGCTGCTTATCGCGGCCCACCGTCATTTCTAGTAATGTCTGATGAAACGGCGTTGGGTTGCTGACCACCAACACCGGGTTGCCACCCTGTTTTGCCAGGCTAAAGCGTAACTGATCCTGAACGTTAGCCGTGTTCACCGTCTGCAATGAACGTGGCCGGTAGAATAATTTGATGCGGGTTCTGAACGCCATCTGCATCTGGCTAGCGCTATTGCTGACCACTTTAGGCGGGATCTCCAACACGTTAAGCCAAAACACCGACTCACGATCGCTTGGCAGCGTGTGTTCTGCCCCGGTAAACAACACTCTCAGACGCTGTGCCCGCTTCCCGTCCAGACGCAAGATTGGCGGCGCTACGGTAAACGACGTGGCGATTTTCTCCGGTTCCGCCTCACTATCACCATTGTCCACCCAGACTTGCAGTAACACCGCAGAGCGGCCCTCGTTGGTCACGCGTAGTGTCGCTTCCTTATCCTTGCCGTTGACAATCAGGCGCGTGGCTCCCAGGTATATCTCGGCGTGGCTTAGTGGGATAAATAAGGCCATCACCGTAATCAATAGCCAACGGCCAAGCCTGCGATATTGTGGCGTGAAACCAGACATAGCTGCCATTTTCACCCTACTTATAATTGAGCGTAAAAGTGATTGCGGTGTTGGCCGTACCTGCGGTTACGGTATTACCCACCTGGAACAAGCCAGCCTGCATAGGAACCCGATAGTTGGCCTTGGCCGAACTATCATAGTTATCCAGTAGATAAATAGTGCCAAACGTCACCGGCAGGTTGTTGCCACGCAGTAACTGGATCCCGACGCCGCCAGCACTTGAGGTAGCATTTGGTGCCACTACACCATTGGCAGCATCCAGCACCTGAGTCGTGGCGGCAAAACTGTAACCAATGCTGGCCAAGCCAGCCGGGCATTGGTTGAACGCCAGCTCAAAGGCTTTGCGTCCTGCCACAGAACCCACGCCGTTGAACTGACCGACGCTGGCCTCCGGTAGATCGACATTCACATTTGGAGTGGTGCAGGTGCCACCACTGGCAATAGTGCCGCCGCTTTTGAACTGGGCAATCATGTAAGTGAGATCGCCCGGCAGAGCAATGCCGTTATACGTCTGTAAATGCCGCAGATATATCGGATCGAATAGGGGAATTGCGCCAGCGGTCAGGCCGGTGGTTGTTTTCACAAACCTCACCTGGGCATCAACGCCCAGATAGAAGCGGTTACCGCTGTAGTTGACGGTGATAGACTCGGGATGGGTCTGCTGCCCACCGGTGCCAATGGTCAACGGCTGCCAGTTGGTCGTTTTACCATTCAGGGTATAACGCCAACGGACGATATAGCCCAGACCGGCTTTTACCGTGGTGTTATACAGCATGTAAGTTTGCCCATCGACCACGATGGTATTACGCGTGGTGTAAGGCGGATATCCCTGTACGCTAAACTGCACCGGCTGCTGGTAGGCACTATTTGGGGTGCAGTTCCAGGCGGTGGCGTTGTAAGAGTTGATCCAAGGCCCCAGTACATCCCCCACGGCGCTGTCTTTGCCAATCTCAATGGTGGCCGTATCGAAAAACTGATAATAACCACTGTTACGCGCGCAACTGACCGCAAGCCCTTCGGCGCTGGTCGCTCCGCCGTAGCCAAATATCAGCAATAAGCCAAGAAGCAAGCGCTTACCCCGCAGCCGGAAACCTGCGCCGAGCCTCGGCGTGAACAAACGGACCAACGTCAGTCGTTGCTTCATTGGCATATTACCTCCAGGCGGCGATAGTCTGGTTCATCCCCATACGATGCGGCGGGCAACTGATAGTTAAACCGGCAACTGTCTCCGGCTCCTTCCCCCCATTTCACCTCTAACTGGCCTTTAGGGTTGTTAACCCGCAGTAAGCCTTCACCAACCTGACCGATATACCCCACGCTACGCTGTTGTTCGTCGGACACGTTTGCGCCAAAGGGCAACGGATTACCCGCAACGTCTCGGGCCGTCACCAGGATCGAGTAGCCGCTTTCGGTCTCATAACGTAACAGCCCGACGGCACCGGCGGTCGGCGCGATCTTCTGGCTGGTGTATTTCAGCTCCACATCCCTGGAAAGCCCTTTCGGATCCAACTCCACGGTATTTTGACGGTAAGGGCTGAGGTAAGGGACCACCGCCTTCCCGCTGTTATCCAGGCGCAGACCGCTGTAGTTGGTGATCCTGGCCCCCTTGGCGTTTTCTGCCTCGACGATTGCCGAAGTTTCCCCAAGCATCGGTGTAAACACCACTCCGCCGCTATAGGCAACCAGGCCACCGGACATATTGGCGCCATATTGTTGATAACCTTGGCCTGCGGAAACGCTGCCGCCAACGAAGGCATAAGGCGCGGCCCATGAGCCGTTGACGCCACCGCTAACGCTGTTGCTACCATTTTTATCATAGTCGTAGTTGGTAAAGGCGCTGTAGTTATACTGCCGGTCCTCTCCCAGGCTACCGGACAGCGAGTTCTGCAACCCCTGACGATCCTTTTGCTGGGTATAGCTGCTGGTCAGGTTAGGTGCGCGCGAGCTGGAACCCAATGGGATCGACAGGGTCAGCATGGCTTTGTTATCCCAGTTTCCGGTTGCCAGGTTGCGTGTCCGTGCGAAGTTAACCCCATAATTCAGCTTGTTATAATGATTGTTGTAGCTAAGCTGATATTCGCGGTCGGTCTGGTCATGATCCCAATAATCCTGCACGTTGGCATTCAACGCGACAGTCCCAAACCCCTCCGGCAACGACTGGCTGGCGTTAATCTGGAAACGATTACGTCGTTTCCAACTGTTATAGTCAGCAAAGCCGCTATCGTTACTGTCGCGATCGCGCAGCAACATGGCGTCATCCACGTTGTAATACCCAGAGCTGGAATAGCGGTAGCTGGCCAGCGTGATGTTGGTATCCACTACCGGCAAAATTTTCGCATAGGTGAGACGTACGCTCTGCCCCTGCTCGTTAGGACGGTGCTCAAACTGCGTTTGTGCCTGGGTAATATCCGCCGACAGCGCACCAAAATCGGTATTGAATGCCAAACCGCCCGAGGCCGCCGCATAGCCATCGGCACCGATCACACCGGTATACCCCGTCAGCAGGTTTGTGAAACCATGCCTCAAGGTGCCCACCGCAATGGCAGGTTCTTCGCTCACCGAGTTATTGCGATATTTCCCCGCCATCAGTGAATAGTGGGTTACACCTGGCCGCAGCAGTTCGGCAATCGAAGCATAGGTGACGGTAAAGCTGCGTTCAGTGCCGTCGGCTTCGGTCACCGTGACCAGCAGATCGCCGCCGCTGCCGGTAGGATAGAGATCGTCAATAACAAACGGCCCCGGCGGTACGGTGGTCTCATAAATCTGGCTGCCACGCTGGCTTACACGCACCAACGCGTTGGTATTGGCGATACCGCGCACCACCGGGGCAAAGCCACGTTGGGAATCGCTGTACATACGATCGTCCGAGCTGATCTGAGCGCCAATGAACCCAATGCTGTCAAAGACTTGACCGTCGGTGGTCGATTGGCCCAGCACCATCCGGCTACGCCAGCCAACCAGAGGCCGTTCCAGATAGGTTTCATTGCTTTGATAGCGAAAACCCTCGTCATCATTCCAATTGGCCGACGCCCGGTAACGCAGACGCCACACGTCCCAGTTCAATCCGCCACGCAACCCCAAAAATTGGGTGGTTTGAGCAGATGAGTCGGAATGATCAGCACGGTAAGCGTTGTAGTCATATTGCAGGGTCGCCGCCGTGATGCCGTTATCCCACAGCTCAGGGCTGACATAACCACGGGCTTCATGCTGCAGCAAAGACTGCGGCGCACGCACGTCCAACCGTTGGCCACCGCTATCAAAATTGCCCTCCACGCCAGGTACCAGTTCACCCAACGCAATACACTGTTCCCCTTGCTGCAAGCGCGACAGCACCGCCTTGTCCAGTTTATCCAAGGCAATATCGAACAGGCTTAACAGTTTCAGATCGTAGCAAGGTTGAGCGATGCTGCTTTGCGGCGAAGCCAGGGAAAAGTTGACGTCCTGACGCCCTTTCCATTGATCGTTAAGATAGAGATCGATGCGGTGAATGCCGGGAGCAACCGGGTTACCGCTGGAGAACTGGCTGACATCGACGGACGAACGCAGAAAAGACTCGTTGAACTCAATAGCCTCACTTTCATCCGCATAAGCCAACGTTATGGGAGCCAGTAAAATGGCTCCCGCAATATAAATCAGGTTGAGAAAAGAGGGCCGCCAATCAAGACTTACCACTGCCCGCCAACGTCCGCTCATTTTTGTTATCCCCACCGAAATCATCAATCAGGCTATAAAACGCTTTTAAGCCTGCTGACGGTGCCGATTTCATTCCTTGAATTTTCATCACCAACTCGCCAAAGGGTGCCACCATCCTTTCCTGCGTTTTCCCTAGATCGCCCAGTACTGGCGCACCTTTGGCGCTACGAATTTCAATCTGGCGGAAAGTAAGGTAATAAGGCGATGGGTTCTTGGCGACGATTTCATAACCCGCAGCCCCTTTGCGTAAGCTCAGATCCAGCTTTTCGTAAGCCTGAGCCGGGGTCATTGGCAGGTTATTCGGCCGATAGAACAGTTTGATGCGGGTGCGGAAAGAGAACTGCATCAGGTTGTCGCCCGCGGCTATTTTTTGGGTAGCCTTGGGTGGGATCTCCAACACGTTGAGCCAGAACAGTGATTCACGGTTACTCGGCAATCCGCCGCCGGTACGTGCAATACGCAACGCCTGCCCTTTGCCCGGATCGATACGGGCTACCGGTGGCGTCAGGGTAAAAGGCACCTTGACGGTGTCGGGTTTGGATTTAACATCGCCGTTATCGATCCAGGACTGGATCAACACCGGGCTGGTCCCTTGGTTACGTAGTTGGGTAATCGCTTCACCGCTGTTTTCGTTATAAATAATGCGTGTGGCGTTGATGATCACACCAGCATCAGCGGCAACTGTCCATGTCAGCGCCAAGCTAAAGGCGGAAACGGTAAATAGAGTTCTTAACATGGCGCTGTCCTCTGAAAGGGATGAGGCTGCCCTCATCCCACGGCTGGATGTCTTACAGGTAGATGATGGTGTAATCCACCTGAGTATTAACCGTACCTGGCGTGACTATCCCATTCGCATAGTATTGCGCGTAATAATTCATTACGCCGCCACCTGAGCTGATATCAACGGCCAAATCGCCTTGGCTATGTGCGCTACCCGCCATGATGCTGCCCAGATTGGCGTTCAACAACTGAACCTGGACGTTGGTCGCCGTGCCCGATGCCGAGTTGTTCAGGCGACCGGTGCTCTGTTCAACATAAGCGCCCGCTTCGAAGAAGGTGCTGGCAGTATTAAGTGTAGCCCCCGCACAGTTGGTCAGTGCGATGCTGAAAGGTGTTGCCCCTGCAGTTGCCCCAACGGCTGGCAGCGCAGAGATGGAAATGGTCGGCAACGTTACCGTGGCGTCTTTAGACTGGTTGTTGACCGAAATATCGCAAGTAGTGTCAGTAATGGTGCCATTGATGGTAATAGTGCCATCGGCTGCCAGGGCTGAGCCCGCAAAAGTCATACCGATAACAGCGGCCAGCAGGGTAGTTTTGGTGTTGTAAAATTTCATAATGATCCTAATCCGTTATAAGATAACTGTAGTTAACCAAGCACATTGCCGATTGGTGCGCCCGAGAAGCTTTACTGTCATCGGTCCGTTATTTACCATCCTGCCGTACTTGTTTGTTTCCACCGTTCTGCGATAACTTCGCAGGTTTCGTGGTGAGCGTCACCAGTCAGTTACTTAAGAACAATCCTAACCCCCGTTGACAAGAAAAATCTTAACCCACAAGCGGCATAAAAGAATCATTAACTATTAAATTGGAATTATTTAGGTTTAAAATCCAAATTTAATGTTTTTAATGGCCTGTTTTATGCGTAAAACTCTACACGGTCTCATTGTTAAGCACAAAAAACTTGTTTGTTTTATGTTCATATAATACAAAAATTAAACAATTCGGCTAATTATTGCTCACCCCACCAAAAAACCAGACTACTGTTGCGATGATCAGGCCCATTCTTTTACTTAGCCTTACTGCAACAACGGCAAACTGTCGTTCTCTAGCCCTGAGCAAAACTCTATTTTGTGCTCACGTACGATGGTGCAGCGAACAAAAAACAGGCGACTCACGCCAGAAATAAAAGAACGAACCTGGTTGCTGCGTACCACTAGCAGGTATTCATCTGCCCGGCATTCGGCTTTTCGTTGCTCCACATAGGACAACATGTCCTGACTCAGACTGGTGTTGGGGACACCTGACTGTGTGGATGTCGACATGAACACCTTGCAACTCCCTGCCTTGCCAAGAAACACCTCCTGTCTGGCCAGTGAATTGGTGGCGTACATCGTAGATGCGATCCCCAGTACAAAAACCAAACCAGCAACCGTAGCGATCAGACCCCAACCAAGACGTTTTTTGTTGGGTGGAGTGGCAATCTCTTCGCTTGTCGGCAGATCGAACTCACCGTCTGCCCCGGAAACGGAAGCAACATCATCATCTGTCTCGGCTTCGTCTTCCAGCCCGCTCTCTACTGGCACATGGCTCTCATCACCCACCGTCTGTGCAGGGATGAGTGGGGTAAAATGTCCATCGTCTTCCTGGCTGATATCAACCTGGATCTCGCGGCGCAACATAAACCCTATCTTCGGCACGGTGACAATCACCTCATCATCGATCCCCATCACCTTAAGCACCCGGCGCAACTTGCTCACGCATTGATTAAGGTTGTTATTGCTGGAGATCATGCCGTAGTCGTCCCACACCTTTTTGAAAATCACCTCACGTTCTACGGGTTTGCCATAGTTGGCGATCAGTAATAGCAAAAGACGTTTGGCGGGATTGGAAATAGCAGTGGGCTCGTCGGAAAAGTCGCTTGGACCCAACGTTCCGCTATCACCATCAAACAGCACACGATCGTTAAATCTGTATTTCATGTTAATCCGGATCATCATTGGGCTTATAGGATAATTCTGGCATAAGTTGCTAATAAAACATCAGTCACCGTCCAAAAAAAATACTGCATAACCCTGTTTTCAGCTTGGCGGCCTGCACAGCGATTATCCCCGTGCTTTAAGGACGCCAATCTCTGGCATTGTTGTCGCCAACCGGTCACAATGCGGCTCACTTCCCCCCAAGCAGGAAATATGATGCCTTGCCACTATCCCGCCCATTACGCCTTCGATAGCGAAAGCGATGCCTGGCAAATTACCCTACGGGATTTCCCCGAGCAGCAAGCCGCCTGCTACAAACGTGAGGATGTCGAACTGGAGGCGCAGGAAAGCCTGCTGACGGCTATCGCCATTGAAATGGAAGAAGGGCGCCCGGTGCCTGCGGCCTCCGCATTGCAAAGCGGTGACATCGCCCTGCATTTACCGGTGCTGGTGAAATTAAAGCTGGAACTGCACAACCATATGTTGAGCAGCAACACCTCAAAAGCACTGCTGGCACGCCAGATGGGCCTTAACGGTGCTCAGATCGATCGGTTGCTGGATGTGGCCTATGCCTCGAAGGTTGAGGCCCTTGAACAAGCCCTGTTTCTGCTCGGCTACGAAGTGCATACCACGGTAGTGGCGATCCGCCAGCAATCAGAATAAATAGTTTGCCCAGAGAGTAAATTTTTACCGTTTTGCGCCGATAGGGTTATTAAACAACCACCGATTGCAAAATGAAGGCTAAAAATGGAACTCAACCGTCGTCATGTCTGGGCCGCTATCCTGCTTTCTTGTCTGGTCTTCTGGGCTATTCTGATCGCCAGCATCAGCGCCGTAGCCTGATGCCTTGTAACAAACTGTTACTTATGGCATTTATCAACCATCCCACCTCGTAGGGATGCTGCATACTGCGCCCGTTTCAACTCACTGCAGGGTAAAAAACCGACAAAAAATGTGATCAAAAACACAGTATTGAAATGGGTAGGATTTTGGGAGTACATTAGCGCCGATCCTGTTGTGATTCCTGGTTAACCTCAAGGAACTTGAATCGCAACGACCGGTAAATCGTAGCTCTGGACGTTGTTCCTTCTGATTGAAGAACCCGCCATCCGCCGCTGATTTGCCACAAAATACTCAGACAACAATCGGGATCGTTGGTTTGCGAGGACTCCACAAGGAGTTGTTACGTGAAATACTTTTTGATGGGCATTTCATTCATGCTGGTTGCATGGGTAGGCACCTTCATGCTGATGGTTGCCTAACGGCAATCTCGCCAGGTACATTGATAAAGGGGCGCTTCTGCGCCCCTTTGTTGTTTCTGCAGCGCGAACTATTTGCCGGGCATCATCCGGCGCAGGGTGTCGTCACCGCGCACATAGTGATGATAAATGGCGGCCAAGGCATGGATGCCGACGATGAAATACCCCGTGTTTGCCAAGGTTTCGTGCACCATTTTCAGGGTGCGGCGTATGCCCGCGTCAGGCGTGATCCACTGCGGCACCTGCCAGCCCAGCAGCAACCACTGTTTGCCCCCATAGGCCAACGTCAAGAAGCCCAATATCGGCAACGATAAAAACAGCAGATACAGCACCCAATGGAGCATTTTCGCCCCTAGCGCCTGTAGTTTCGGCAAGGCCGGAGTGATCGGTGGAGTAGGATGCCGGTGGCGTAGCCCAAGGCGGATAAACATCAGCACAAATACCGATAGGCCGAAGTTAAAGTGCAGATCCTTCACCAAGGCCGCGCTGTCATCCGGCACCGAGTCCTTCAGCAATATGGCACTGTAAGTCAGGATCACCATCACCAGCGTCAGCCAGTGCAGGAGGATTTGTGATTTTGCAAAACGAACGCTCATAGAGACTCCCACTAAATTCGGTATTAGCAGAGCATAGCGGATAACAACTGAAGATAACCTTAAGTAGAAGAAAAATCAGGATTGTGAACACTTAACACGCCCCTCTCCCACAGGGTTGAGGAATCCCCACAAAAAAATGAAAGGCACGATGAAGTGTGATCTACTGGTTGCGCTAACAAAACAGAAGAGACCTCATCGTGCCTTTACAAACAGTTTGCCAGAAATTTTTCTCCGCGTCT
>NZ_JBLJAJ010000047.1:0-20674 GCF_047530005.1 Serratia sp. N21D137 | reverse complement strand
AACCGCTCTTTCTGAGTCAGATGTTTTCCCTGCATGCAACAGGCTCTCCAGTAGGGCCAGAGCGGTGATTTTATCCGGGTCTGGCCAGTGGGTCACTTTGTTGCGTTTCGAGTGGGAATGGGGCCCACGTGCAATTTCATCGCAGACCAGCCATGTTGCCAACTGTGCGATACCGCACCCAGCCTTAACGGCGGCAACCTGAGCTTCGCCATTTCCGACGATAATGCGGCCCTCCATTGTGCGCCGCTCAATCATTCCAGCATCATGCGCGATCAACCACGGGCCCGTGGTTCCATCGGCCTTACCATAGAGCACGGCATCATGGCGAGACAGTTCGGCGGGCGATGTCGGTGTCCCGTTGCGGGCCAGGTAATCGGGAGAGGCGCAGAAAATGAGGCGTTCACAGCCCAGGTAGCGATGGCCAACTGAGGTAGGCCAATGATCCGGACCACCAATACGCACCGCCACGTCAATGGCTTCTTCAAGCAAATCAACGAAGCGATCGGTCAAAGAGACATGCGGGCGTAAGTGCGGGTGTTGCTGTGAGAACTGGAGCAGCAGCGGCCAAACCCGAAGGCGGCCAAATGTCGCCGGAGCATCTAGCCGCAGACGACCCATCGGTTCGCTGTGCTGTGCGGCGAGCACGGCTTCAGCCTCTTCCAAATCGGCCAGCACTCGTACGCAAGTGCGGTAGAACGCTGCCCCCGCATCCGTCAGAGCCAAGCGGCGGGTGGTGCGCTCGAAAAGCCGGGTCCCGAGCCGAACTTCAAGGCGCGCCACACTTTTGCTGACGGCAGAGCTGGTCAAGTGCAATTGCTCTGCCGCTGCCGTGAAACTGCCTGCATCGGCCGTCGCCACGAAGGTTTCGATGCCCTTAAGCCGCTCCGATGGGATCATGCTGCCCTCACTTACTAAGGAATTAAATTCAATAATGTCGGTAAAATATATCAATAATGAGAATATATTTCTTAAATATACTAAGGGCAACAGCAAATCCCCATGCAGGAGCCTTTTTGATGTCTTCGATTACCGTACCGGGCACCGCCATTTCGGCGAGCCGTAGCCGCCTTTCCATCGTCATTCTTGCGGTGGCGGCTTTCGTCATCGTCACCACCGAATACCTGATCGTCGGACTATTGCCAGCATTGGCACGCGACTTGGATATTTCAATTTCCGCTGCTGGCCAATTCGTTACCTTGTTCGCCTTCACGGTGATGCTGTTCGGCCCTTTGCTGACTGCGCTGTTGTCACACATTGAACGTAAGCGCCTGTTTATCTGTATTCTGATGATCTTTAGCCTCTCAAACGCTCTGGCCGCAATCGCTCCGAACGTTTGGGTGCTTGCGATTGCCAGGTTCATTCCCGCGCTGGTGCTGCCCGTGTTCTGGGGGACGGCCAGCGAGACGGCCGGACAGATTGCCGGGCCGCATCGTGCCGGTCGCGCAGTATCGCAGGTGTATCTTGGGATCTCAGCCGCCTTACTGTTTGGTATTCCACTGGGAACGCTAGCGTCGGACCTTATCGGCTGGCGCGGCACCTTCTGGATACTGGCCGGGCTGTCGCTGGTTATGACATTGGCCCTGGCGATCTTCATGCCGACCCTGGCACGCCCCGAACGGCTAAGGCTGGCAGAACAGACTCGCATCCTCAAAGACCCCTATTTTGTCGGTAACGTTGTGTTATCGGTCGTTGTGTTCACCGCAATGTTTACGGCTTACACTTATCTAGCCGACATGCTGGAGCGCATCGCCGGTGTGGCTCCGGCGCAAGTCGGTTGGTGGCTCATGGGCTTCGGTGCTATCGGCCTGGTCGGTAACTGGCTGGGCGGGCGCTTTGTAGACCGCAGCCCACTGGGCGCTACCGCCATATTCTCGTTATTGCTGGGCATAGGCATGATGGCCAGCGTACCAGCGGCAGACTCGCTCATTCTGTTATGGTTGGCACTTGCGCTTTGGGGTATCGCCTATACAGCGCTGTTTCCAATCTGTCAGGTTCGGGTGATGAAGTCCGCCTCACACGCTCAGGCGCTAGCCGGAACGTTGAACGTCTCTGCTGCCAATGCCGGTACGGGCCTTGGCGCCATTATCGGTGGTCTGGTGATCCCTCAATGGGGATTGGAAAACATTGGTTTCGTTGCCGCAGGCATCGCGATAACGGCCATTTTGCTGGCGGCTTGGCTTGTACGCTTTCGGCGGCAAAGCGCGAAATAACTAGGAAAGGGAAGGTGACCGACTATGCGGTCACCTTGGCAAAAATCACGTCTCAACTAAATTGCTTCAATCTTTCAAATCCTTGCTCCAGATCGGCTTTCAGTTCATCCATATCCTCCAGCCCAATCTGCAAGCGCAGCGCCCGGCCGCCGGGTTGCCACTGCGTCACGGTGCGGTATTCGGCACAGTTAAACGGGATCACCAGGCTTTCAAAACCTCCCCACGAGTAACCCATGGCAAAAATCGACATGTTATCCAACATGTTATCAACACCAGCCTTGGTATATTCCGGCTGCAAAATGATAGAGAACAGGCCCGAAGAACCTGTAAAGTCGCGTTTCCAGAATTCATGCCCTGGGCAATCAGGGAAGGCCGGGTGGAGCACTTTCAATACCTCCGGGCGGGATTTTAGCCAATGAGCCATCTCCAGCCCGCGCTTTTCTGCCTCCTTCAAGCGCAAGTACATGGTCCTCAAACCCCGTAGGGCGAGAAAACAGTCTTCTGCGCCCGGCAACATCGCCATCAGATCATAGGTTTCGCGTAATTTAGGCCACCAGGCATCATTGGCTGAAACCACGCCCATCAGTAAATCGGAATGCCCGCCCAAATACTTGGTACCCGCCTCTACGGAAATATCACAACCATGTTCATGGGCGCGGAAAAATACCGGCGTTGCCCAGGTATTATCAATAATGGTGGCGATCCCTTGCTGTTTTGCCAGCGCCGTCATGGTTGGAATATCCTGGATTTCAAAGCTTTGAGAGCCAGGAGATTCTAAAAAAAGGGTGGTAGTGTTAGGGCGGAACAAGGTGCCGATGTCTGCGCCAATCAATGGATCATAGTAGGTGGTTTCGATCCCCATTTTGCCCAACATCCCAGCACAAAACAGGCGAGTAGGTTTGTACACGCTGTCAGGCATTAACAGGTGATCGCCTGCTTTCAACGTAGTGAGCAATGCCAGCGCAATTGCGCCCAGCCCGGAGGGTGAGAGCACTGTCCCTGCCGCTCCAGCCAGTTCGCTCCACGCATTTTCTAGATTAGCGATCGTGGGTGTGCCCATCGTCCCGTAGTTAAACTCGGCTCGGTTATGCTCAATATCGCTGACGGTAGGAAAAATAACCGTTGAACCCCGATAAACCGCTGAGTTGACAAATCCGGCCTGTTTGGCGGGATCTCGGCCGATCTGTGTAATCCGGGTGCCGATGCTGAAATCCGAGCTTGGTGATTTACTCATTGCTAACCTCATCGTTTATTCGAAAAATTTAAAGAAGGGGGACAGGCAAAGCAAAATACCGAAGAAAGTGATAAACCAAACGGCGGGCCCCTTAAACTTATGAAGTGCTTCGACTTTATACACCAGATAGCAAGGGATCAAGCATGATACCAACCCGAACAAAGGGCTCCCCAGTTGCATAAAGAACAGGATAGAGAAGCGGGTTGAAATCCACGCCCATAACCCCAGCACAACGCCAACGCTGATGGCAATGTGAAGCACTTTTTGATTGATTTTTTCTTCCGGAATAAAACGGCAGATAATATTAGTCACAATCCCTTTGATCGCCTCCTGGAACCCTAAATAAATCCCGAGAAACGCCGTTAAGATGGCAAAAATATTCAGCAAGGCGCTCATTACTCTCACAACAGATCCGGGAATAACCTGAGCTGCAATAGCTAATGCAGAGATATTTTGCTCAAAAGCGGAAACGGCCTGCTCATGGCTGATAGCAAAAGTGAACGAGAAGGCAAAGAACAATACCGCAACCGCCAGGATAATATAAGCAACACGGTTGGCGCGGATAGCTCGATAGGTGGCAATACGTTTATCCGATTCAACTTTGCAATAAGCAATGTTCATCGGGCTAAGTATCTGAACAAACAGAATGGAGAAAAGGGTAAAGGGTAACGTCAAAAACACGTCGCGCATAAATGGCAGCAGTTCAGGGAAAGCAGTAATATTATTCAAGTTCCAATGTGGAACCATCACGCCCCCTAATACAACGATAATCCCAAATTTAACGCACACCATCGGGCCGGAGACCTTGAACAACAACCGTTCCCCTTGAGCGGCAATGCTGACCAAGGCAACCAGCACCACCAACCCATACCAGATGGAGTCTGACAGCAAGCCTTCCGTCAGCCCAAAGGTCTGAATATAGGAGGCGCTGTCAAAAGTAACGGCCAGGGAATAAGAAAACATGCTGTGTAGTAACATCAGGAAATAGGCAATACCTAGCCAAAATCCCCAGTTTTTCCCGAGATATTGCGTAATGACGTTAGTATAGTCTTGGCAATCTTCACTTTCTGATAATGTTTTAAGGTAAAGACTTTGCAACAAATAAATCGCCGGATAAGAAATGATAACCGAAGTGATAAATACCCAAGTGCCTTTAATGCCCACTTGAACTGGCATGAAAACAATGCCGGAACCGATGGCCATACCTATGCAGAGAATAACCCAGCCGAAGTCATATCGGGTAAACGGAATGCTTTTATACGCGTCTTTAGACTTGATATCTGTATTTATTATGCTATTCATCATTGTCTTCCTGTCGCAAGATGATCACAGCCGTGTTCTCACGAAATGAGAAGTTATGTAAAACATCGCGTTTGTCAGAGGTAGCCTTATCTGACATAGAAACATAGTACGTACTGGTAAGTAAAACTTAAAGCAGCTAGCGGTGTTATTAAATGAAAATACTTGTGCGTGAAACGCAAAAGTTGATGGCTGTCCTATTTTATGTGCTTTTTATGAAAACTGACTGAAAGGGTTGGTAGCGTCGCTATCTAGTGAGTATAGTCAATTATAATGTATAGGAATTTTAATGACTTAGCGTTTTTTTGCTAGCCTGATATCAGATCCATGCGGCCGTATAAATTCACAAAGGGGTACCGGCAGATGATGTCGTCAACCAGGGGTTCCGTTTCATTCAAGGCAAAAATCGACAACTACGCCATCTTCCGGCAGTTGGAAATCTTTATCAAGGTCGTTGAATGTAACAGTTTTTCTGCCGCAGCGCTGAAGTTGAACCTCACGCCGTCATCGGTGAGCCGCAGCATTTCCCAACTGGAAGAGTATCTTGGCATCGTTTTGCTGAAAAGGACCACGCGTAACCTGATTTTGACCGAGCCAGGCAAATATCTGCTGTTCCGGGCGCAACACCTGCTGGCGGATCTGGATGACTCCTTGGTTAATACCTCCAGTTTCCGCAGCCACCCACAGGGCCAGCTCAAAATTACCTGTTCAATTGCCTTCGGCGTTACCCATCTGATGCGTTTGTACAGTGACTATAGAGAAATCAACCCCGACGTCAGATTGTCTGTCGATTTAAATGACCAATGCGTCAACCTTAACGAAGAGAATATCGATATTGCGCTGCGTATTACCGCACACCCGCCGAGTAATTTTGCTTTGCGCAAAATCTGTAAGATCAACTGGGTTTATTGCGCCAGCCGGCGCTACTTTGAACGCCGTGGCCTGCCGAAAACCCTGGCAGACCTGGAGGATCACGACTGCCTGATCAATCCAAACGTTTCTGATAACTGGCACTTTATTGGCGGCGATGGGCATTCGTTAAAAATCAATAACATCGTCGAGGTGAACAGTACCTTGGGGCTGCTACAGGCTGCGCTCCATCATCAGGGGATCGTCAATCTGCCGACCTACATGCTGGGTGACCATATCGCTGATGGCGAGTTGATCCCCATTTTGCTGGATCACGAAGCTAAAGAGCATGAGTACCATCTTTTCGCACTGTACCATCCAGGGCATTATCAAGATCCCAAGGTGAGAAGCTTTATTGATTTTATTGTGGAAAAAATCTCATCGACGCCTGTCTGGGACGATTGGATGGCAGGGTAGCTGTGTTTGTCATCCAGAATGTGAAGTTGATGGCAGAGTAGGCATTAAGGTTCCGACAACAGATTGACTGGCAGTGGATAAGCCATTACGGTGCCGTAAAATAAATGGAAATAGGGTGAATTTAAATGCAGCTGATTTATCCCAGTGATTACTTTAACCCTGCCAAGGCCGATGAAACCTTTGAGCAGGAGTTTAACTGTGCCAGACAGAATGGATTAACCTGTGTGCTGCTGTCCTCTGAACACGCCTCGATGGGAAAGTACAAGTTCTCTCACAGCTTTGAGCCAGATGTCCCCGTGATATGGCGTGGATGGATGCTGAGCCCGGAAGAGTATCAACAACTGCATAGAGCCGTTTCGCTGAGTGGCGGGCAAATGCTTGAATCATTTGATGATTATATTCGGTGTCATTACATCACCGGCTGGTACGAAATTTGCCAAAAGTATACGCCGGAAACCGTATTGGTCAGTGCAGATGCTGATTTCGATATGCTGACCGATCGGCTTAAGTGGCCGTGTTACTTCGTTAAGGATTATGTTAAATCACTGACAACTTCCAGAGGCTCTGTTGCCGCAAATGCCGATGAGATCCGCGAAGTGTTGAAATCCATTGAGCACTTCCGAGGGAAGATTGAAGGGGGAGTCAGCCTTAGACGTTTTGAAAATTTTGTCCCCGAGAGTGAGCGCAGATATTTTTCATTGAATGGCAAGGTTTTCTCTGCTGACGGAATTATTCCAGAGGTGGTTATTGAAATCGCACAGCTCGTCGATGCTCCATTTTTCTCCATAGATATGATTGAAAATGATGCAGGTCAGCTCCGGCTTATAGAGATCGGGGATGGGCAGGTATCCGACATCAAGGAATGGCCGGTTGAGCGCTTTGTACGGATATTTATGGCGTCATAGGAGCCCAAATAGGCAGGCGTTTCAGGGGCGTGTAAACGCCCCATTTAACTTACTCAAATAACCTACGGTGTAGCGCTACAACCGCGCTGTCAGCGACTTCGCTTGGTAGCATGAAGCAAAGATTATCATTCGATGCGCCATGGAAAATCATGCGCACGGCATACTCATCCAGATCCACAAATGTATCCCGGCAAACGCCCGCGCCACGATGGAGTTGATTGCCAATCAGCGTGACCAAGGCCAGCCCGGTTTCAATCTCAACTCGGCAATGAGAAGAGAGTGCTGTAAGCAACGCGGTGGTCAGGGTGTGATCTTCTCCCGAAGTGGATCCCGTGGAATTCAGGGCTAGCGCTATACAGCTCTCGGAGGTGGTAACCAGGTCCACATCAACCCGATGTTCTGCCAGAATCGCGAACATTTCGGCAAAGAATCTGTATGCAGGTTGCGTATGCAGGTCGTGCAATCTCAACAACGTCTGTTTACGGCGAATGGCAATCGCACGATAAAGTGGCGGATTCTCTGTCTCACGGCGAACCAGCGTTCCACCGGCAGCGGTATTTTTGCTGGAACCTACAAAGACCGGGATATTTTTCCGCATCGCGGGTAACAGGGTCGCCGGGTGGAGCACTTTCGCACCAAAAGCAGCCATGTCGCTGGCTTCGGAAAAGGAGATATGGTCAATACGCCGGGCCTGCGCCACAATGCGCGGATCGGTGGTGTAGATCCCGGCCACATCAGTCCAGATATCGACACGTGCGGCCTGCAATGCTTCCCCAAGCAGGGAGGCGGTGTAGTCGCTGCCGCCCCGGCCCAGCGTGGTGGTATGCCCGGCGTCATCACTGCCGATAAAACCCTGGGTGATAACAATCGCCTGCTCAATACGCGGCCGCAGATGGGCTTCTGCCTGATCCTCGACCAGGTTGATATTGGGTTCGGCGCAACCGTAGAGGTTGTTGGTTCGAATGACTTTACGGGCATCAAACCATTCTGCTTGCGCTGCACGTTCACGAAGCACTTCAGCAAATAACAGGCTCGACATCAAATCGCCATGGCTGACCAGTTCATCACTCAGCGCCGTGGAAGGCATTGTCAATGCCGTCTCGGCAAGGCGGGCAATATTTTCAAGGAGCTGATCGATTTCTTTGCTGATGACCAGCGGCGCTTTCAGGCGGGAAATAATGTTGTACTGGATAGTGCGAAGGGTATCAATTTTATCCATACGATCACGACTTTCCAGCCCTTCAGAAAGTTCGACCAATAGATTTGTGACCCCTGCGGAGGCAGACAAAACGACCAGGCGGACGTGGTCATCAGCAAGAACAATGCCAGCACTGCGATTCATCGCGTCAAAGTCAGCAACGCTGGTACCGCCAAACTTGGCAACGACGAATTGTGGATAAATGCTTGTCATAACAATCTCATATCAGGGCGCCATAAAAAATGGCAAGAAAATTTTCATTCTCGGCATAAGGGAAGCACGCTTCGCCTTACGAAATGTCCGCCCGCGAACATTTCTGATGACAACCCAGGAAAGCCTCCTGTTGTCGATAACGTGTATTGCCTCTTACGCGTTACCGGTGTGATGCGCATTAATTCTTTATTTACGGAGAGTAAAATAAGCGCGCCATAGTAAGTGATTTATCTTAATGGATCGACATTTTTATTTTATTTCGCAATAAATCAGTAAAAAAGAATGCCTTACAGGCCAATACCTAACATTCTTAACGGTAAAATCGTGTAACAAAAGAATAAAACCATAGCAAAACGATGGTTTTCATGACGTTGTATCTAATCCGGGCATTCGTAACGCTTTGTGCGATATTGGTAACAAAAATTAATGCGCAGCGAAAGGTAACTTATTGTTATGATTTGACTTTAAAGGGTTAATTGCATGTTGAAACAAATGATTGAGTACACCATTAAAATGCTATATATTGGCCGCGTTTTTACAGGCAATCCCCTTAACCTTTTATTCAACCCGGCGTTAATAATACCCGAGGTTGTGGGAGTGATATGATGACGGATAAAGTCCGTATTGATACTTTAAGTGCTAGTTCATTACCACAAAGCAATGATACCTTTTTAGCGAGACAGGCCGAGTTTGAGTCTAACGTCAGAAGCTATCCACGGAAACTGCCATTGGCAATTGCCAAAGCGCAGGGCGTTTGGATTACTGATGTTGAAAATAATCAATATCTTGATTGTCTTGCAGGCGCCGGGACTCTGGCGCTGGGTCATAATCATCCTGACGTGCTTCAAAGCATTCAAAGTGTCATCAGCAGCGGCTTACCGTTACATACGCTGGACCTTACCACACCTCTGAAAGACGAATTTTCCTCCTATTTACTCTCTTTATTACCGGGCCAGGGCAAAGAGTATTGCCTGCAATTCACCGGTCCGTCTGGCGCTGATGCGGTTGAAGCCGCGCTCAAACTGGCTAAAAAAGTAACCGGCCGTTCAAGCATCATCAGTTTCTCCGGCGGCTACCACGGTATGACGCACGGTGCGCTCTCCGTAACAGGTAACCTGTCACCAAAAGAAGCCGTCAGCAACATGATGCCGGAAGTGCAGTTTATGCCTTATCCGAATCAGTATCGCTGCCCGCTGGGCATCGGTGGCGAAGCAGGTGTTAAAGCGCTGACGTACTACTTCGATAACTTGATCAACGACGTGGAAAGCGGCGTACGCAAACCAGCGGCGGTGATCCTCGAAGCGGTTCAAGGCGAGGGCGGTGTGAACCCGGCTCCAGCCGAGTGGCTGCAGCGCATCCGTAAAGTTACGCAGGACCATGGCATTCTGCTGATCATCGACGAAGTCCAGGCTGGTTTCGCACGCACCGGTAAGCTGTTCGCGTTTGAACACGCAGGTATCGAGCCAGACATCATCGTTATGTCTAAAGCTGTCGGTGGCGGTCTGCCGTTGGCCGTACTGGGCATCAAAAAACAGTTTGACGCATGGGCGCCAGGCCACCATACCGGAACATTCCGCGGTAACCAGTTGGCAATGGCCACCGGTCTGACCACGCTTAAGCACCTTAAAGACAACGCCATTGCGGATAAAGTTGCCGCCCAGGGCGAGTGGCTGAAAGGCAAACTGGCCGAACTGCAAAAACGTTACCCGGCTATCGGCCATGTACGCGGCCTGGGCCTGATGATCGGCATTGAAATCGTGAAGCCTAACGAAGCACAGGATCACATGGGATGCTATCCGGCGGATGGCGAGCTTTCGGCATTGCTGCAGAAAAAATGCTTCGAATCCGGTCTGATTCTGGAGCGAGGCGGCCGTCATGGTTGCGTACTACGCCTGTTGCCATCACTGCTGATCACCGACGCTGAGCTGGAAATTTTCCTCGATAAATTTGAAAACGCCTTGCTGGCCACTGGCATGGAGCCGGTTTAATCGGAGTTAACTATCGTGTCTGATAACAACCCAATTCTGTCCGGTTCGGCGCAAAGTATCGCCGCCTACCAGGATGCCATTGAGCAAAGCAGCAAAGCCGTTATCGAATGGTTAAAGCAGCCAGAAATGTATCAGGGGAAAACCGTCGACCAGCTGCGCGAGCGCATTCAGTTGAACTTTACCTCTCAGGGCCTAGGTAACCAGGCCGCCATTGAGCGTGCAGTTGAGTATTTCCTCAAGGACAGCCTCTCTGTACATCACGCACAATGTGTGGCGCATCTGCACTGCCCGAGCCTGGTGATTAGCCAGGCAGCAGAGGTGCTGATCAATGCCACTAACCAGAGCATGGACTCCTGGGATCAAAGCCCGTCAGCCACCATCATTGAGATCAAACTCATCGAGTGGCTGCGTGAGCAGATAGGATACAGCGCCGGTGATGCCGGCGTGTTCACCAGTGGCGGTACCCAGAGTAACCTTATGGGGCTGATGCTGGCGCGTGATGCTTTCTTCGCGCGTCAGGGGCACTCCGTTCAGCAGCATGGTTTAACGGGCGATCTGAGCAAAATCAAAGTGTTCTGCTCCGAAAGCGCACACTTCTCCGTGCAAAAAAACATGGCGTTGATGGGGCTGGGCTACCAGTCAGTCACTCAGGTGAAAACCGATGCGTTCTCGCGTATGGATATCGCTGACCTGAAAACCAAACTGGCGCAGGCGAAAACCAACGGTGAGCAGGTGCTGGCGATTGTGGCCACCGCCGGTACGACCGATGCGGGTGCGATTGATCCGTTAGAGGAAATCACCGCGCTGGCCGCGCAGGAAAAAATCTGGGTTCACGTGGATGCCGCATGGGGCGGAGCGCTGCTGCTTTCTGAGAAGTATCGCCACTACCTGAACGGCTTGGAATCCGCAGATTCCGTGACACTGGATTTCCACAAGCAGTTCTTCCAGACCATCAGCTGTGGGGCATTCCTGCTGAAAGACGCACGCCATTACGAGCTGATGCGTTATCAGGCGGCGTACCTGAACTCTGATTTTGACGAAGAACAGGGCGTACCGAACCTGGTGTCAAAATCACTGCAAACCACACGTCGTTTTGATGCCCTGAAACTGTGGATGGGCCTTGAGGCGTTGGGTAAAAAGCAGTACGCCGAAATCATTGATAATGGCGTTACGTTGTCACAGAAAGTGGCTGAGTATGTCTCTGCACAACCGCATCTGGAACTGGTTATGCAGCCACAGTTGGCAAGCGTACTGTTCCGTTTCTGCCCGAAAAGCGACGATCGTGCGTTTATCGCGCTGTTAAACCAGCGTATCGGCGATGTTCTGTTGGCATCAGGTAGCGCCAACGTTGGGGTAACAGAAGCAGATGGGGTAACATGTCTTAAGCTAACGCTGCTGAACCCAACGGTTTGTCTGGAGGAAGTAAAAATCCTGCTGGCCAGCGTGAAAGAGACGGCTGAAAAATTGCTCAACGCGTAATCCTTTAGTAACCAAATCTGCGTCGAGTTGCTAGTCAATTCGGCGCAGTCATAATGCTTCCTCTGGTGAAATCTGTTGGGTAATAACAGCCATTATTTCTCAGATTTCACGTAGCGCGATCAAAAAAGAAGGGCGTTTTGAACGATATTGCACAACTGATGCTAATCTCGTTGGAAAATTGCTGCATGACGATTTTGAAGAGATCGGCTGTTCCGGGCTGCGCTATGACAGACAGCAAACCATTGCTGCGCTAAAGTTGGAAAGCGGCCAGCCACAGATTTTGCCGAAGAGTTCAAACTGGTGAAGATTGCCGATGGTGCCGTATTGTTGAGGTATAAAAGTTTTCAACGTGATGCGGATGGCAGCATAGTTCGCCGTGCCGAGCGTTCTTCGATCTGGTTGCAATCGTCACAAGACAGTGGAGGCCATTGGCAAATGCGTTTCCATCAAGGAACACTGATCGGGGATTGAAGCCGACTGTGTATCAACTCGAATAATCGCCACCCATGAACCAACTTCTAGAAAACCAAGCAGACAAAGCGTGAAGGTGAGGTGAGATAAACATAGCGGGATAACCCGGTGCGTAATCACCAATGCAATTTAACATAATATACATTATGCGCACCAAGGTGACGATACGTGGAATCTGGCTATCTGGTACTGTCATTGGTCTTCATTGACCCTGGTCAAAAATTCACGTGGCCAGTCAACCTCATGCTCTTATCTGATTTTTCAGTAGCAAATCTCATCTAAGCAATCCGCTGATGCAACCGACAAAGCCTGCTCTTCATTAGCAGTTGGTTGGCAAGTCGAGAACTGAGTCTATTATGCACCCATCCCTAGATTCTACGACTACACGAAATCATTGGAACAATTTCTGGTTGTTCGAGTGCCCAACTGTCTCGACCCTTGCCAAGCCTGGCCAGCATCCCATCATCACGAGCCACAAAGATAAGCTTTCCATCAAGAAGCCTATCCAACAAAAACATAACTTTCTCTGCCAGAGCATTTAGAGCCTCAAAATGGTGATCGGGCAGGATTTCGTTTTCGCAATCTTCACGTTAACACTAGTTACCGCTCTTCACCCAAGTGCTTCAACAGCAAAACTGTCATGTTAGGAACAATTTCTGCTACCAATTACCATACGGATACGCTTTCCCCTTAATAAAATCTATTATGTCTTTGTCATATCCATAAGAAAAATCACTCTTGGTTATTCCTTTGCAAAGCTCTAATTTATCCCCAGACACGGTCTTTAAGACTGATGGCGTCACGCGAATATTAGGCTGATTACCGATACCTCGTAGCCAGACTGCAATCTTACCTTCCGGAGCCAGACCAATTTGTATGTTGTCGTAATACCGGATATTACCCTGATAATCCTTATACACGCTGGGTTTGCGCATTTTATCCACAACGGCGTCAGACAGGGTCAGGCGAGTTTCATACACTCTTTTATCAATCACGGAGTCCCAGCAAAAAAGAATATGCCTAGGGGGATGTTTAACGTGATTCCAGTGCCCTCCGGGTGCTCGATCGGTATCATTCCAATTACCGATGACTTTATCCAGGTCCGGGGTGCTGTCCAGCGTATTAAACCGGTAATCAGTACCGTTAGCATCAAGGATGGCGACAAACGTTACCCGTGCAGGTAGAGCCTTGGGCGTGAAAAAATTAAATCTCCAATCGGTGGGCACATCGTTTTGCACTGAAGCCTCGGGCTTGCCCGCACTGTGAATCTGGCACGCCGTCAGCAGCAGTACAGGAAGAAACCCTGCCAAACGGATTATTTTCATATTTTATTTCCCACCATATCGTAAACTGTCCGCTGCCAGCGCTCGTCTGGACGGTTGGTAAAGTTCACCAGCTTCGCCGGTTTGACTGCTCCAGCTATCATCCCCTCACCGTCCCTGACAACGCTGTTCCAGTTGGCTGAACAGTGAATATATTTTTCTGCCAGTATTTCGATTTCCTGAGTAGCAAATCTGGGAGCAGACGCCCCATTCCGTACCGCTCGGCCCATCACAATCGCTTTTTCACACAAGCTATTGAGTTCTGGACTAAGCCATAATTCTGTATTCGTATTACGAATAGAATCGAATGCCACGCCTGCGTCCTGCGCCGCATCGATCATTACCCGCAGCACCACTCTCGACCAGTCGTTGCGCGTCGGGCGCTCAATGACCGCTGCCGCCCCGCTGCGTTTTTGCGGCATGCCGTAGCGATCGGCTGGCATCCGCTCGTCGTGCCAGGTGTCAATGTTAATCTCCAATGCCTGCAACAAAGGGCCAATCGCTGGCCAGGTATCCATCGCACTGAGCTGCTCACAGGCCTGTTGATAAACCCGCGTTTTCGTATCAGGTGTGGAAAAGGGTACGGTTTCAAACTGCGGACGGGTGATGAAATAGGCTTCGTACTCATCAGGGTTATAACCGCCACCAATGTCAGAGTGTGCACCGGGCAAAGCCAGTTCCGGCCATGCAGGTTTCACGCTGTTCAACGCAAAGTTAAACCGGCATTCGTGCTGTGCGGTGATATGAAAAACCTTCTCGGCCACCCCCGGACGCAGCACAATATTCACCTCGCCCGTATCGGCGCTGTGCGGATTGAACCCGTTGACCGGCGTACCGATGCCAGCCACCGTATCAAATATCCCCAGAAAACGGGTTTTACCGCCGGGAGTGCCTGAGAACTCAATACTTCCCAAGCCGGCCTTGATGGCAGCGATAATCGCCTGATCCTGACTGAATATCCGGTTGGCAAAATGCCGTGCCGCTGCAGCTCCCCGACTGAACCCGAAAATATCAAACTGCAATTCTTTGATGGTCCAGGAACTGGCGTCAGGCAGGTTATCCAGATAACCTTTGATAGCAGCAACCAGCATAGCGACTGCCTTATCGGTTTTTCTCACCACTCCGGAGTTACCTCTGCCGGTGCCCATCCCGTAAGTACTGTCGCCTTCCCCGCTTTCCGTACCAATCCCCTCGATATAAATTGCACGCTGGCCGTATCCCGTATCGGCAGTGAGTTTTTGGTTATACAGAATATTTAGCCAGTGAACATTGGTGTAATAGCCGAGATGACTTCCTGCTGCGAAGCCGCTGTGTCCGCTTTTTAGTTGAACGCATTGGAAATAAGCTGAGTGAGCATCGGCATTGTTCATCCCAAAATGCTCTCCGGAGCAGGCATCAAGGCTGGCTGCGGTATTATCCGCATTATTGCCGGTGCCGTCGAAAAACACCCCGATGGTCAGGGTAATTTCCCGCTTCTGCCTTTCCTTTTTGGCAGCCTGTGCGTGCTGCTCTGGCTCTGCTGCCTGTTTCTTAGCGCTTTGAGCATACTGCGCTGGCGCCGCTGCCGGTCCGCTATTCATCGGCATTGAGCGCGGAGAGATAGATGGGGCAACCGAGAGCGGTTGACTGCTCGCAACAAGACGATGGCTACCAGCCGGGCAACCACAAGCCACACGATGGCCGTCAAGTGCCGTTGGTACACCATAAAAACTTAAGTTTGCTTCCCCTTCGGCAATAACCCCGATTTTCCCGCAAGCCGGACACGAAACCTTATTCCCTTTCAGCGCGACGGGAATACCATCACACGTGTAACGATTTCCCAGAACCCCCTCCAGTACCCGCCCCCCTGTGGTGGTGGTATCGCCCTGGCAAATGACCGATATTCCCTGGTAGTTCATTCCTCTGCTCATATCCTGCGAGCCTCTTTGTCAGCCTCTTCCATGACATTACTCCATGTTTTATTAAGGGTTGTATCCGGAACCAGACTAAACTCTCTACGACAAACTGTCAAAAATCGACCAATTTGAAGAAGCCAGTGGACACCAGCATGTTAAACGTCAACATCACGAAATCGATGCCAATGCGTATCATCGGCCTATCTCACACGGGTTCTTACAGAGAGAGCAATCGGGCTTTCACTGGAGCTATACCAGTTGGCGAATTGTGTTCGCGCTGAAAACTAAGTATTAATGTTGACAAATATTGAAGTGGCATTCAGCACTGGAATGCCACGGAGTGAGTCCTAGCGATACCGGCTAGCCTACCTCAGCGCCAGTTCGGATCCTTCATTACCGAATAGCGACCGCTGCCAAGGAAAGCGATAGCCAGCCCGGCAAAGAAATACACCGCCATATCTTCTGCTCCCCAGGCCCCTACCTTGGTCAGCATCAGCGCCTTGCCGGGATCGATCAGCAGGTAAGCAGCCAGCATGGTAAATGAAAACACCAACGCCGCCGGGCGGGTAAAAATCCCCAAAATAATCAACAGTGGAGCTACTAGCTCACCGACGAAAACGCCGTAACCGATAAATCCTGGCAACCCATGTTGAGTCAGCAATCCCTGGATATAATCGATGCCGCCGATCAGTTTATGCCACCCATGGAATATCATCATAATGCTGAACGCCAAGCGCAGTATCAGTTTGCCCAGATCCGGACGATCCATGACACGATTAAACCAATTCACCATGTTGCACCTATTGAGAGTTAATGATAATCGCAATCAATCTAATCCTAAGTTGCATTTTTACAACGAAATTCGTAGTAAACCTTGATCTAACACATTAAATAAACTTTCATAAAAACCGACGCCACCTGCATGCCCGCCTCCTTAGATCGCGGCGTTATAGTAAGCTTGAGAAGAATTATCTTTCTATCTATATGAATAAAATGTTAATAATTGGCATTTTATGCTGACATTTGTTTTTTGGTAGCTAAACATATCGCCCTCGTGGGGATTATATATCATTAAATACTTTATTAATGCTTAAGCTTGCGGAATATGGCCTCTCATACCATATTTATTACACTCTGAAGAATGTGGTGGATTAAGAGAAATAAAAAACTTAACCACGTATTTTAACCCGTAACATTCTGAACGAGCTTTTATTTTAATGAGATACCACGCGCCTGCGCAATGCTGGCCCGCTCTGTGTATTTCATTTTATTTAGCATAGCAATTCACCGCTAATATCATTAGCCCGGGAAGTAAACTTTGTGAGCCTCACGTAGCTGTTCGCCACCAGCGGCGATCTTGCTTGCGCGCAGCACACGCTATTCATTTAAATTCAAAAGGTTAACATGCATCAAATTACCGTTATTGTTTTTACAATAGCGTTATTTTTAGTGCATCTAAAAAACAAAAACCATGAACATCCACGTTACTGGAGGCTCAGGGATTAATACGCCCTATTAATCCATAGCAATAAACAAAATGACTAATGCAACCTGTTTTATTGATTTTTCCCGGTGGCAGTATTAAGGCCACCATAATAAAAACCCATACAGGCAGCACCTTATGAGCGATGAACAACTTGCATCCGATGCGGCACTACAGCAATTTATCGATCTTTCCCGTTTATTAACCGGTTTCGACCGCTTTGAGTTACTCGGTACGGGTCAGGCAGCCTTTTATTTTGACTGGGTACAAACGCACGCGGCAGAACGTTTTACCACGTTGTTGGCAACGTACGGCGATCTCCCGGCAGATGCTGCACAGCACTCTTCCTTTGTAGAAACCCAACTGCTGGGTTCTGAAAAGTTGTCAACGTTGGTGAGCAGCATTATCAAACTGTGGTACCTAGGCCAGTGGTATTCGCCAGACAACCCGAATGATACCCAGATCCCCAGTGCTAACAGCTATCAACAGGGCTTGGTGTGGGATGCGATCCATGCCCATCCACAGGGTGCCAAACAACAAGGCTTTGGTGCCTGGTCTGAACCGCCAGTCACCACATCCACAGTGGTGAAACTATGAATATCATCACTCCTGAACAAGCAGAGACAACCGAGTACGACGTGGTGATCGTAGGGGGTGGGATCTCCGGCGCCATCGTTGCCAAAACCCTGACGCAAGCGGGAAAACGCTGCCTGATTGTCGAAGCCGGTACCGGATTGGGGACGGACTATCAAGGCTATCTGGACTACCTCAACACCTTTTATACCGCCACCATCAAAATCCCCAATGCGCCCTACCCAAGCAATCCTAATGCCCCGGAACCGCTGGAAACCGAAGTCAGCAAGACGCCAAGCGATAAAGGTTACTTTGTCCAGCGGGGGCCGCTGCCATTCAGTTCGACCTACACCCGTTATCTCGGTGGCACCACCCTGCACTGGCTCGGCACCTCGCTGCGCATGCTACCAGAGGATTTTCGCCTGAAGTCGCTGTATGGCGTGGGTATCGATTGGCCGATCGATTATCAAGAGCTGGAGCCGTGGTACCGTAAGGCGGAGCTGGAGCTTGGGGTTTCCGCCAATGTAGAAGAACAGTCTTACCTGGGCGTCACCTTCCCACCTGGCTATGTTTATCCAATGCACGGCCTGCCCGCGAGCTGGAGCGACAAGCAACTGGCCAGCCGTATCGATGGCATGCAGGTGGAAGATGACGGTAAGTCTTACACCCTGAAAGTGCGCGGAACGCCCGCCTCACGCAATAGCGTTCCCAATAGTGATTACGATCAGGGCCGGGGCTATACCCCAAAAGGTGCCGTGGGTAACGACAAAGTGGGCCACCGTTGCATGGGTAACTCCAGTTGCGTGCCTATCTGCCCTATTCAGGCCAAATATAATGCACTGAAAACGCTGAACACCGCCAACCACGAAATGCTCGATATCGTGTTGCAGAGCGTGGCGTTCCAATTGGATATCGACCCACACAGCAAGGCGATCAACGGCGTTCAGTTCAAACACTATCGATATCCTGGCAATGACTCCTACAGCCTGCATACGGTGAAGGGCAAACGCTATGTGCTCGCCGCCCACGCTGTCGCCAACGCGGTGCTATTACTGGCCTCCGGTGCCTGTAAAGGCAACGATCTGGTTGGCCGCCATCTGATGGATCACCCGGAGCTGTTGACATGGGGCCTAACCAAGAAAACGCCATTGTGGCCGCTACGTGGCCCATTAGCGACCTCCGGCATCGAGGATCTGCGCGGTGGCAGCTTCCGTAAACACCACGCACCGTATCGGTTCGAAATGGGCAACGACGGTTGGCTGTGGCCAGCTCAGGCGCCGTCGAAAGATGTGATCACTCTGGTAGACGACGAGCAACTGCACGGTAAAGAGTTACGTCAAAGGCTCAAAGACCAGGTTTCACGTCAATTCCGCTTCGGCATCCTGGTGGAACAGCTGCCGGAGTACGATAACCGCGTCACCATCGATCCGAATTATCTAGACATAATGGGTAACTACCGCCCGGTCATTCACTACGATTTATCGCCCTATACCCGAGCCGGTTTCGCCAGCGCCTACGATATGTCGATGAAAATCTTCGACCAGGCCGATATCAAAAACTACTCGTCCTATTCAAAAGAGGATGCCGGAGCCTTCGTCTGCCCAGACGGCAGAACCCTCACCTTTAACGGTGCCGGGCATTTTGCCGGAACCCACTGCATGGGTGTTTCACCAGAGAGCTCAGTGGTGAATAAGGACCAGCGCACCTGGGAGCATCCCAACCTCTATCTGGTGGGCTGCGGCAACATGATCAACATGGGTACCTCAAACCCGACGTTAACCATGTCGGCGCTCACCTGTTGGGCTGCACACAACATCCTGCAGGATCTGAACGGGGGGCATCATGCGGCAGATTGATTGGCAGCAAGCCACCGCCCAACCCTATGATGCGGTGATCGTAGGTTCAGGATTTGCCGGTTGTATCATGGCCAAGCAGTTGACCCGCGCTGGCCGCCGGGTGCTGATCGTCGAAGCCGGGACGGGCAACGACAGCTTTGGCCAGCACCTGGATCATGTGCAAACCTTTATGCAGGCCGTGGCAAAAACACCTAACGCACCCTATCCCGATTCCCCTAACGCACCACAGCCGGAAGTGACTGACGTTGAACCCATCACGCCCGGTAAGCCTTCGCACAAAGGGTATTTCGTGCAGATGGGGCCCTATCCCTTTGAAAGTAACTATACCCGCCGGCTGGGTGGCACTTCGCTGCACTGGTTTGGCAGCTGTCCACGGATGCTGCCGGAGGATTTTGCCATGGCCACGCTGTTTGGTCGTGGCGTGGACTGGCCGCTGAGCTATGAAGAGTTACTGCCGTATTATCAACGCGCTGAACTCGAAATTGGCGTTTCCGCCGATGTGCAGGATCAGCAATACCACGGCATCCATTTTGCGCAGGGCTATCAGTACCCGATGCAAAAGATCCCCCAGAGCTATCTGGATCGCTGGATGATCGCCGGATTGGCCCAGGCCGAATTACCCGGTACGGCAGACAAAGCCCAGATCCGCTCTATTCCGCAAGGCAGAAACAGCGTGCCCAATGCAGGTTATACCCCGCGTGGTGCGGTGGGAAATCCGGCCGTGGGTCGCCGCTGCATGGGCAACTCCAGCTGTATTCCGATCTGCCCGATCCAGGCTCGTTACAACGCGTTAAAAACCCTGGTGGAAACGGATGCCGATTTGCTGATCCAGGCGGTTGCCTCTCGTCTGCATATCGCGCCAGAGACGGGGAAAATCAGCGCGTTGGACTGCAAGGTGTGGAAGAACGACAGCAGCCATGACTTTGAGCCGATCACCTTACACAGCGAGCTGTTTATTCTGGCCGCCAACGCCATCGAAAATGCCGTGTTATTACAGGCATCACAGGCCTGTCAGTCCAGCGGAGAGCTGGGGCGTAACCTGATGGATCACCCCGCCATCTTGTCTTGGGGGTTAGCGCCGGAAGCGATAGGCGCATGCCCCATTCCCACTCGAAACGCAACAAAGTGACCCACTGGCCAGACCCGGATAAAATCACCGCTCTGGCCCTACTGGAGAGCCTGTTGCATGCAGGGAAAACATCTGACTCAGAAAGAGCGGTTC
>NZ_JBLJAJ010000046.1:0-25527 GCF_047530005.1 Serratia sp. N21D137 | reverse complement strand
CGAGGTGGCGTATATTACGCTTTCCTCTTTCAGAGTCAACCTTAATTTCAGGTTTTTTCTCTGCGACCCCCGGAGACTCTGTGAAGTTGTTCACATGTTCCGTGTCGATGGAGGCGCATTATAGGGATCCCATTTTTTTCCACAACCCCTTTTTAGATCTTTTCTTACCGACTGCGCACTTTTCCGCCCTTTCGCACGGATCTTGCCCGATCAAGGTCGTTTTACCGACGATCCCCCGTGTTAACTGGTTGTAATTCCACCGTCAAAGTCTAGTATTGCCGGTAATAAGATCCTTATACGAGGCAATCCCATGTCCAATTCAGTGCGTCCTTATCTGCATTACTCCCCTCAAATTGGCCAACGCGTCATGATCGACCCTTCCAGCGTAGTGATCGGCAACGTTGATCTGGCTGATGACGTCAGCGTTTGGCCCTTGGTTGCCATCCGCGGTGATGTCAACGCGGTAAAGATCGGCGCACGCAGTAATATCCAGGATGGCAGCATTCTGCATGTCACCCATCAATCCGATTATAATCCGGCGGGTTACCCTTTACTGATCGGCGAGGATGTCACCGTTGGGCATAAAGCCATGCTGCATGGTTGTACCATCGGTAATCGCGTTTTGGTGGGGATGGGCTCCATTCTGCTCGACGGTGCCGTAATAGAAGATGATGTGATGATTGGTGCAGGTAGCCTGGTCGCACCCGGCAAGCATCTGGAAAGTGGCTACTTATATGTAGGCAGCCCTGCACGCCGGGTTAGAGCCTTGACCCCGGCGGAACTGGAAGGGCTACGCTATTCGGCCAATAACTATGTACGTTGGAAAGACGAATATCTCAGTGAAGATATCTAACTGCCCCGCCCTGCTTGCCAGAGCAGGGCCCCCTCACACCGCCATTTCCTGACGTAATTGCTGCAATACCGGTTCGATCTCCGGCATCACGCCATGCCATAAAAAGAAAGCATGGGCAGCCTGCCCCACCAGCATGCCTAAACCGTCCGCATAATGTTGCGCCCCCAACTGCTGAGCCCAGGCCAGGAATGGGGTGCTGCCCTGTTGGTAGAACATGTCATAGCACCGGGTCGTGCTGTGGATAATACTGTCAGGCAGTGCCGGGATCTCCCCCTTGAATCCTGAAGCAGTCGCGTTGATCACTAAATCAAAATGCTGTTGATCCAGCCGATCCAGCGGCAAGGCAGCGATCTCCCCCAGATGCCGGAACGCCGCTGCCAACTCCTCGGCACGGCTGAAGGTGCGGTTGGTCAACACCACTTCACAACCAAAAGAGAGCAATGGCAGGATCACGCCGCGCGCAGCACCACCGGCTCCAACCAGCAACACGCGGTCACTTGGCAGAATCAAACGTTGGCGTTCAAGATCAGACAGCAAACCGATACCGTCGGTGTTATCCCCCAGCAGCTTTCCATCGGGCAATACCTTTAGCGTATTCACCGCACCGGCCATTGCCGCCCTTTCGCTAAGTTCGCTTGCTGCCTCATAGGCACATTCTTTAAAAGGGACGGTGACGTTGGCCCCTTGGCCACCAGCAGCAATAAACTGCTGCAAGGTGGGTACAAATCCGTCCAAAGGAGCTAGCACTGTGCCGTAGGGGTGTTCGATCCCGGTTTGCTGCGCAAACAGCGCGTGGATGCGTGGGGATTTACTGTGAGCAATCGGGTTACCGAATACCGCGAACTTCTCCATAGATCTAGCCTCTAGCCCTGACGGATCTGCTCACCGGTCAAAGCATCTCTGATTTCAGAAGGGTTTAACCGGCCACCCACGTTACCTGCCAGCACCGGGAAAGCGTCACCAAACTGCTGTATCACTTCGGCTACGGTGCGGCACGGCTCCTCACCGCTTAAGTTAGCACTGGTTGACACCAGCGGCTTACCGAACTGGCGGCACAGCTGTTGCACCAAAGGATGATCGCTAACGCGCACGGCCAACGAACTAAAGCGGCCTGTCAGCAGGGCTGGCGTTTGCGGTTTTGCCGGGATCACCCAGGTTACCGGGCCAGGCCAACTGGCAAAGATCGTGGCACGCTGCTGCTCGTTCAATGCGCCATCATCAATATAAGGCGCTAGCTGAGCATAATCGGCAGCGATCAGGATCAGGCCTTTTTCCCACGGACGTTGTTTCAAGGCCAACAGCTGTTTGACGGCCTGTTCGCTATCTGGGTCACACCCCAGACCGAATACCGCTTCTGTTGGATAAGCGATTACCTGCTGGTTTTCCAGCGCGGCAATAATAGGCGCGAATGCGGAAGTTTGTTCTGGGTTCATAGCTTGATTATTCTGAGATAGCGACGGGTTTTCCGCACAGTTTACTGGCGCAGCAAAGCGTTGGGCCTTTTGCCGTGCGCTTTTCCATCAGTAATGGATAGTGGCAGTAAGCACACTCACCGGCGACGGGTTTAAAATTGAGTACAAACTGACATTCCGGATAGCGATCGCAGGAATGGAACACCTTGCCATAGCGAGATTTGCGCTGCAGCAGTTGGCCTTGGCCACACTGAGGGCAGGCGATGCTGGTTTCATCCGGTTTGTCGATCACTTCAGTATGATCGCAGTCGGGATAATGGCTGCAACCGATAAACATGCCATAACGTCCCTGGCGCAACACCAGCGTTGCCTGGCATTTCGGGCATTGCTGGCCCTCCAGCACTTTGACGATATGGCCATCCGCCTGCGCTTTCAAAGGCCGGATATACTCGCACTGCGGATATTGAGAACAGCCGAGAAAGGGGCCGTGGCGACCACTGCGGATCACCAACTCGGCCCCGCATTCCGGACAGGGTTCATTTTGCCTCGCGGCAAAAATCGCTGGTTTTGTCATAACGTCTTCTATGCCTGTTACCTACTCAGTGCAGGTAACCTTCGTTTACTTCAAATAACAGTTCTTCCATCTGCTGATAGGCGCTCTCATATCCGGGGATATTGAACAACACCATCAGCACTACCCATTTCAGATCTTCGAGATCAAATTCCGTATTATCCAAAGCCATAACACGATCGATAACCATTTCACGGGTTTCGAGGTTCAATACCTGGATCTGTTCTAGGAACAGGAGAAAACCACGGCAACCGGCATCTAAACGCACGCTCTCTTCTTCGGTGTAGATCCGCATAGCCAGCGGATCGGCATCCATAAAATAAGGGGCATTCTCGCCTTCCTGGAGGTCTGCAAGCTTTTCGAGCCAATTCAACGCGTTGAAGATATCATCACGATCAAATCCTGCTTCGGTAAGATCGTCGGTCAAGGTATCCTGATCAACGTGCATCTCTGGCTCATTGTGGATATAGGTCTCAAACAAATACATGAGTACGTCGAACATGGCATGCCCTCCTTATTCGGACATAGCCGCCGGGTACAGCTGCGATCCAACCTGCTAACTCCAGATCGAGTAATTTGATTACTACCTCTGGCACAGGTTGGCCGGCACGTTCAGCGACGACGTCAACAGGTGTCACCTCATCTCCTACGTTAGCCAACACATCGGCAAATGGCAATTCAACTTCGGCCTCTGATGCAGAAATAGTTGTATTTTCGCTCACGGACAGCCATTGCAGCCCACTTCCCAGCTGTTCTGCGATATCTTTTGGGCCGGTGACCAGGCTGGCCCCCTGCTGGATCAGCCAATGAGTTCCCTCGCTCATCGGGTTACCCAATGCTCCCGGCAGGGCAAACACTTCGCGCCCCTGTTCTAACGCATAGCGCGCGGTGATCAGCGACCCGCTACGCAATGAAGCCTCTATGACCACCACGCCCGCGCTTAACCCACTAATAATACGGTTACGACGCGGGAAATGAGCCGCCAGCGGCAAATCGGTAGCCAGATGCTCGGAAATCACCGCGCCACCCTGCTCAATGATTTGCTCCGCCAGCCGGCGATGGCGGCGTGGGTAGATATTTGCCAGACCGCTACCCAACACCGCAATGGTGACCCCTTCAGCCTCCAAAGTGGCACGGTGACAAATCCCGTCAATGCCAATCGCCAAGCCGCTGGTGATGGCGAAACCGCAATGCACCAACCCGCTGGCAAAGTAACTGCCCCACTGCTCGCCATAGTGGCTGAACTGACGGCTACCCACCATAGCGATTTGCGGCTGTTGCAAAACCTCTATATCGCCCTGCACCATCAGTAATAACGGCGCGTCATCGATATGCGCCAAGAGTTCGGGATACGCTGGCTCACCGTATCGCACCATCTGATTGCCCGGCTGCTCCAGCCAGTTGAGCGTTGCCTTGAGATATTGCCCATGCCCCCGCCGAAACTGCCTTTGCTGCTGGTCATTCAGCCCCAGGGGCTTAAGCAACCGATAAGGATCGCCGCCTTCGGCAATCAGGCGATCGATAATCTGGCTGGCCTGCGGGGCGTCGATCTTTGTCACCGCATGCATACGTAGAGCGATTTCTTCTGGCCGCATGGAGCATTCCCTCGCTGCAATTAGGGGATTACCAATTCGTGCAATTGGTCTGGGATGCTGTCAATCAGGCCAAGAAATGTCTAGAATAGAAGCTAATCACTGTTCATCACTCGGATACAGATCTTAAGATATATGTCAGTCTTGCAGGTATTACATTTCCCAGACGAGCGGCTACGCAAAATTGCGGCCCCGGTAAAAGAAGTCAATGCAGATATCCAGCGCATCGTGGATGATATGTTTGAAACCATGTACGCAGAGGAAGGCATTGGCCTGGCTGCGACACAGGTCGATATTCATCAGCGCATTATTGTCATCGACGTTTCTGAAAACCGCGATCAACGCCTGGTGTTGATCAACCCGGAACTGCTGGAAAAAAGCGGTGAAACCGGTATCGAAGAAGGCTGCCTTTCCATCCCTGAGCAACGCGCCCTGGTGCCACGCGCAGAGAAAGTGAAGATCCGCGCCCTCAATCGTGAAGGACAACCTTTTGAGCTTGAGGCCGATGACCTGCTGGCAATCTGTATCCAGCACGAAATGGATCATCTGGTTGGCAAACTGTTTGTCGATTACCTGTCGCCGTTGAAACGCCAACGTATCCGTCAGAAACTGGAAAAAATGGCCAAGCTTGAAGCTCGCGCCTAACCGATCAGGAAATCAACGTGTCTGACTCTTTACGGATTATTTTTGCCGGAACTCCAGACTTTGCAGCGCGTCACCTAGACGCGCTGTTGTCATCTGGGCACCAGGTGGTCGGCGTCTTCACCCAGCCCGATCGCCCCGCAGGCCGCGGTAACAAACTGACGCCAAGCCCGGTCAAGGTGCTGGCCGAACAGCATCAAATCCCCGTTTTCCAGCCTAAGTCACTGCGCCCGCAAGAGAATCAGCATCTGGTTGCCGACCTGAATGCGGACGTGATGGTGGTGGTAGCCTATGGCCTGATCCTGCCGAAAGCCGTGCTGGATATGCCTCGCCTGGGCTGTATCAACGTTCATGGTTCTCTGCTGCCACGCTGGCGCGGTGCGGCACCGATCCAACGCGCTTTGTGGGCTGGCGATAGCGAAACTGGCGTAACCATCATGCAAATGGACGTGGGTCTCGATACCGGCGACATGATGCACAAGATCGCTTGCTCGATCGAAGCCACGGATACCAGTGCCAGCCTGTACAACAAGCTGGCAGAACTGGGGCCACAAGGGCTGTTGATTACCTTGCAGCAATTGGCGGCGGGTACGGTGCAGCGAGAAGTTCAAGACGAAGCGCTGGTGACCTACGCAGAAAAGCTGAGCAAGGAAGAGGCACGCCTGGATTGGAGCCTTTCTGCCGAACAGTTGGAACGCTGTATTCGTGCTTTCAACCCTTGGCCAATCAGCTATTTCACCATCGACGATCAACCGGTGAAAGTCTGGCAGGCAACCGTGCTGGCGGAAACCGCCAACGCAGAACCGGGTACTATCGTGCACGCCGACAAGCACGGCATTCAGGTGGCTACCGCGCAAGGTATTCTCAACCTCACGCAGCTCCAGCCTGCTGGTAAAAAACCGATGTCGGCACAAGATTTACTGAATTCTCGCCGCGAATGGTTCACGCCGGGCAACCGGTTATAAGCCACTCCCATTGCCCGGCCATTGTTGCCGGGCTGTTCGTTTCTTAATGCCGATCGTAATCCGCCTTAGCCTATGAAAAACAATTACAATCTCCGAAGCATTGCTGCCAAGGCCATCGGCCAGGTACTGGATCAAGGGCAGTCGCTCAGCACCATTTTGCCCGCATTACAAAAAAACATTTCTGATAAAGACCGTGGGCTATTGCAGGAGCTCTGCTTTGGTACGCTGCGGGTGCTGCCGCAGCTCGAATGGTGCATCCAGCAGTTAATGGCAAAGCCTATGACCGGTAAACAGCGCCCACTGCACTATTTGCTGATGGTTGGCCTGTATCAGTTGCTGTATACCCGTATTCCACCGCACGCAGTGTTAGCCGAAACGGTTGAAGGCGCGGTCGCCTTGAAGCGCCCACAGCTGAAAGGATTGATTAACGGTGTACTGCGCCAGTTCCAACGCCAGCAAGAAGAACTGCTGGCACGTGCAGCCAATAACGAAAGCCGCTATCTGCACCCTAGCTGGTTGCTTAAACGCATCAAACTGGCTTATCCGGCACAGTGGGAACAGATCGTTGATGCCAATAATCAGAAGCCGCCAATGTGGCTGCGCGTTAATCGTCTGCACCATACCCGTGAAGATTATCTGCAGCTTATGCAGCAGGCCGGCATTGCTGCCGAGCCTCATGCGGAGTATCACGACGCAGTGCGCTTGTTGGCCCCGTGCCCAGTAACGGACTTGCCCGGCTTCTCCGAGGGCTGGGTAACGGTACAAGACGCCTCCGCTCAAGGTTGCGTTGATCTGCTGGATCCGCAAAACGGCGAACAGATCCTCGATCTTTGCGCAGCCCCCGGCGGCAAAACGACCCATATTCTGGAAGCCGCTCCCAAAGCTCACGTGCTGGCCGTGGATATCGACGAACAGCGTTTAAGCCGGGTGAAAGAAAACCTGCTGCGCCTGCGCCAACATGCAGAAGTTCGCCAAGGTGATGGCCGCACCCCGCAGGAATGGTGCGGTGACCAACAGTTCGATCGTATCCTGTTGGATGCCCCTTGCTCCGCCACCGGCGTTATTCGCCGCCACCCGGATATCAAATGGCTGCGTCGTGACAGCGATATCGCCGAGCTGGCCGCCTTACAGAGTGAGATTTTGGAAGCCATCTGGCCACGCCTGAAACCCGGCGGCGTGATGGTCTATGCCACCTGCTCTATTCTGCCGCAGGAAAATAGCGAGCAGATGGCCGCGTTCCTGCAACGTCACGGCGATGCCAAGCTGGTTGAAACCGGCGATGTACAATCACCAGGTAAACAGAATCTTCCTCATCCTGAGGATGGCGATGGTTTCTTTTACGCTAAGCTGATTAAAATATAACTGTTCAGGGAGCGCCCGCGGGCATTCTCAACTATCGGCTACGGCCGTCGCAGATCGAGCAGAGAAATCGATGAAAATAATTATTCTTGGCGCAGGACAAGTAGGCGGAACACTGGCTGAAAACCTGGTGGGTGAAAATAACGATATCACCGTGGTCGATACCGATACCGGGCGCCTACGCCAGTTGCAGGACAAGTTTGACCTGCGCGTCGTCCAGGGGCACGGTTCCCATCCGCGCGTATTACGCGAAGCCGGTGCCGAAGATGCCGATATGCTGGTTGCCGTCACCAACTCTGACGAAACCAATATGGTCGCCTGTCAGATCGCTTATACGCTGTTTAATACCCCGAACCGTATTGCACGGATCCGGGCGCCAGATTATATCCGTGAGTCCGAGAAGCTATTCCATCCAGAAGCGGTGCCCATCGACCACCTGATCTCACCCGAGCAGTTGGTTATCGATTACATCTACAAGCTGATCGAATACCCTGGCGCTTTGCAGGTGGTGAACTTTGCCGATGGCAAAGTCAGCATCGCCGCAGTGAAGGCCTATTATGGCGGCCCACTGGTGGGGAATGCGCTGTCTGCTATGCGCGAGCATATGCCACATATCGATACTCGCGTGGCGGCTATTTTCCGCCATGACCGCCCGATACGCCCGCAAGGCTCGACCATAATCGAAGCCGGTGATGAGGTGTTCTTCGTTGCCGCATCACAGCATATCCGCGCAGTAATGAGTGAGCTGCAACGGCTCGAAAAGCCCTATAAACGCATCATGATCGTCGGCGGTGGTAACGTAGGTGCCGGACTGGCGCATCGGTTGGAAAAATCGTACAACGTGAAGCTGATTGAGAAAAACCAGCAACGTGCCGCCGAACTGGCAGAGCAACTGCACGATACCATCGTATTTTACGGTGATGCCTCCGATCAGGAACTGCTGGCCGAAGAGCATGTCGAGCAGGTGGACGTATTTATTGCCATCACCAACGATGACGAAGCCAATATCATGTCTGCCATGCTGGCCAAGCGCATGGGGGCCAAAAAGGTGATGGTATTGATCCAGCGCCGTGCCTATGTCGATCTGGTCCAGGGCAGCGTGATTGATATCGCAATTTCACCGCAGCAGGCCACCATCTCCGCGCTGCTGGGGCACGTACGTAAAGCCGATATTGTCAGCGTCTCCTCATTGCGCCGCGGCGTTGCCGAAGCCATTGAAGCGATTGCCCATGGCGATGAAAGCACCTCCAAGGTGGTAGGCCGTATGGTCGAAGAGATTAAGCTGCCGCCAGGTACCACCATTGGCGCGATCGTGCGCGGCGATGATGTGATCATTGCCAACGGCAACAGCCGGATCCAGCAAGGTGACCACGTGATCATGTTTATTACCGATAAGAAATTTGTGCCAGACGTTGAGCGCCTGTTCCAACCAAGCCCGTTCTTCTTATAGATACTTAAATCATGCGAATGATTTTTTGACACATCCCAAGTCGAGGATTAGGAAAAACAAAAAATTTTCCTATACTGATTGTGTCAAAGGGGAATTGCTTTGTTAAAATTGCGTTACTAATTTTTTGAGGGGTGTTCTGATGGGTATGTTAAAAGAGTTCCGCGAATTTGCCATGCGTGGCAACGTGGTCGATCTGGCAGTGGGTGTGATCATTGGTGCGGCATTCGGTAAAATTGTGTCTTCCCTGGTTGCCGACATCATCATGCCACCTTTGGGGCTGCTGATCGGTGGCGTTGATTTCAAACAGTTCCATCTGGTACTGCGTGAAGCCAAAGACAATGTCCCAGCGGTAGTGATGAACTATGGCTCCTTCCTGCAGAATATCTTTGATTTCGTGATCGTCGCCTTTGCGATCTTTATGGCCATCAAATTGATGAACAAAATGCGCCGTAAAGAAGTTGAAGAGCCGGCCGCACCGCCTGCGCCAACCGCAGAAGAGAAGCTGCTGACAGAAATCCGCGATCTGCTGAGTCAGCAACAGCAGCCGAAGCTGTAATTCACCGCTTATAACGCTAAAAGCCATCTTACGAGATGGCTTTTTTGCGGGTTAAAACCAGAAGGCCAGTGGTAAGTTGTCGTTGGGCAATTTACCACTGGCCTCCCAGTTACCGCCTTTTGCATGTTTGTCTTTACGCCGGTAGCTGCCTTTCCCTTTACTGTTCTTCTCTACCCGTTGGCGGAAAAGAGGGTCATGTAGCAACGCCTCAATGGCATTGTCCTGGATCTTGCCTTTGGTATGACGATATTGAGTCATCATGGTCTTCCTGTTGGTTGGTGGTAATAAACGCGCCGATAATACTGCTGGCCAGATAAAAATTAAAGCCCCATACGCCGTTAAACCGCACTTTTAGCTTTCTCTTCGCTGGCTCCCTGCTCCAAAGCCTCCAGGATCGAACAATAATTGCTGGTGTGTTCGCTACCGCAGCAGGCATCGCTGAGCCTTTTCAGCGACTCACGCATTCTGGTTAACTCGGTCAGCTTGCTTTCAACCTCATGCAGGCGCGCATCAACGATGGACTTCGACTCTTCGCAGGTGTGATGCTCTGGATCTACACGGATAGACAGCAACTCGGCAATAGTTTCCAGCGTAAAGCCCAGCTGTTTTGCGTAGCGGATAAAACGCAGACGCTGTAAGTCCTGATCGCTATACAGCCGGTAACCGCCCTCGGTACGAACATGATGATCCATCATGCCTTGCTTCTCGTAATAGCGCACAGTATCTGGCGTTACGCCAGCCAGCTTGGCTAATTGCCCAATCTTGAACATCATGACTTCTCCGTGTTGCACTTATCACTGATAGCCTGAGCATAGCGAATATGGGGAGGGATCTTAAGCATTGCCGGGAGGGAAGAGCACGTTTGGCGAGCTACAGATGTAAAAAAACCGGGCAAGCCCGGTTTTTTTACGCTTCCACAGATTACTCTGCAGTTGCTACTTCTGCTTGAGACTCAGCACGATCAACCAGCTCGATGTATGCCATCGGCGCGTTGTCGCCTGCGCGGAAGCCACACTTCAGAATGCGAGTGTAACCACCGGCACGGCTCGCAAAACGCGGGCCTAGCTCGTTAAACAGTTTTGCCACGATCTCGTTATCACGAGTACGGGCGAATGCCAGACGACGATTAGCAACGCTGTCGGTCCTGGCAAGAGTAATCAGCGGCTCAACAACGCGACGCAGCTCTTTCGCTTTTGGCAGGGTCGTCTTGATGATCTCATGACGAACCAAAGAGCCGGCCATGTTACGGAACATAGCCTGGCGATGGCTGCTGTTACGGTTCAGTTGACGACCACTCTTACGATGGCGCATGACCTTATCCTTCTCAGTAAAACCTTAACCTGTGATCCGGTTACTCGTCAGCAATGCTAGCCGGTGGCCAATTTTCCAGGCGCATGCCCAGAGAAAGTCCACGGGAAGCCAGCACGTCTTTAATCTCAGTAAGAGATTTTTTACCCAGGTTAGGCGTTTTCAACAGCTCAACCTCGGTACGCTGTACCAGATCACCGATGTAGTGGATAGCTTCTGCCTTAAGGCAGTTAGCAGAGCGGACAGTCAATTCCAGATCGTCAACAGGGCGCAGCAGGATCGGATCGAACTCTGGTTTCTCTTCTTTCACTTCCGGCTGACGTACATCACGTAGGTCAACGAAAGCTTCCAGTTGTTCAGCCAGAATGGTGGCCGCACGGCGGATCGCCTCTTCAGGATCGATCGTACCATTGGTTTCCATCTCGATGACCAGCTTGTCCAGGTCAGTACGCTGTTCTACACGCGCTGCTTCAACATTGTAGGCAATACGCTCTACAGGGCTATAGCAGGCGTCAACCAACAGACGACCAATCGGGCGCTCATCTTCTTCCGAATGAATTCGGGCAGAAGCCGGCACATAACCACGACCGCGCTGAACTTTGATACGCATGCTGATAGCAGCGTTCTCATCGGTCAGGTGGCAGATAACGTGCTGCGGCTTGACGATTTCGACATCACCATCATGGGTAATGTCGGCAGCGGTCACAGGGCCAATGCCAGATTTATTCAGGGTAAGAATAACTTCATCTTTCCCTTGAACTCTCACCGCCAGCCCTTTCAGGTTGAGCAAGATCTCCAGGATATCTTCCTGTACGCCTTCTTTGGTGCTGTACTCATGTAGTACACCATCAATCTCAACCTCGGTCACCGCGCAACCCGGCATAGATGAAAGCAGAATACGGCGCAGTGCGTTGCCAAGAGTATGGCCAAAGCCACGCTCTAACGGCTCAAGGGTCACCTTGGCGTGCGTCGAACTGACTTGCTCGATATCTACCAGGCGCGGTTTTAGAAACTCTGTCACAGAACCCTGCATTGTGTCCTCTCTTTGAAACTCAAGCCTTACTTGGAGTAAAGCTCGACGATCAGGTGTTCGTTAATGTCGGCGGACAGATCGGTACGTTCAGGAATACGTTTGAACACACCTTCCATCTTCGCAGCATCAACTTCCAGCCAAGTCGGCTTTTCACGCTGCTCAGCCAGCTCCAGAGAAGCCTTAACACGAGACTGCTTTTTAGCTTTCTCGCGGATGCTGACTACGTCATTCGGAGATACCTGATAAGAAGCGATGTTAACAACGCGACCATTTACCATAACGGCTTTATGGCTAACCAGCTGACGTGATTCTGCACGAGTGGCGCCGAAGCCCATACGGTAAACTACGTTGTCCAGACGACCTTCCAGAAGGGTCAACAGGTTTTCACCGGTGTTGCCTTTCAGGCGGGTTGCTGCTTTGTAATAGTTACGGAACTGACGCTCCAGAACACCGTACATACGGCGAACTTTTTGCTTTTCACGTAACTGTACACCATAGTCAGACAGACGCGGTTTACGCGCACCGTGTTGACCAGGTGGCTGTTCAATTTTGCACTTTGAATCTATCGCGCGAACGCCAGACTTCAGGAACAGGTCTGTGCCCTCGCGGCGGCTAAGCTTGAGCTTAGGACCCAAATATCTTGCCATTTTCTTTCTCCAACAATCCGAAAAGCAGGGGCGTTACACGCGACGCTTTTTCGGTGGACGACAACCGTTATGAGGAATCGGAGTCACATCGGTAATATTAGTGATGCGGAAACCAGCCGCGTTCAGAGCGCGGATAGTAGACTCACGACCAGGACCAGGTCCTTTAACCATAACTTCCAGGTTCTTGATACCGTATTCTTTAACTGCGTCAGCACAACGCTCGGCTGCAACCTGAGCTGCAAACGGAGTTGACTTACGAGAACCACGGAAACCGGAACCACCGGCTGTTGCCCAACCCAAAGCATTACCCTGACGATCGGTAATAGTCACAATGGTGTTGTTGAAAGAAGCATGGATATGAGCCACGCCGTCAGAGACTTGTTTTCTTACACGCTTACGTGTACGAACAGGTGCCTTTGCCATTATTCAATCACCCCGATTATTTCTTGATCGGTTTACGCGGACCCTTACGGGTACGTGCGTTGGTCTTAGTACGCTGACCGCGAACTGGCAGACCACGACGATGGCGTAAACCACGGTATGTACCAAGATCCATCAGACGCTTGATGCTCAGGGTAACTTCACGACGCAAATCACCTTCAACAGTGAATTTGGCAACTGCTTCACGCAGTTGTTCAATTTGCTCTTCAGACAGCTCACTGATCTTAACATTTTCAGCAATACCCGTCTCAGCACAGATAGACTGTGAACGAGTTTTGCCGATTCCGAAGATCGACGTTAACGCGATAACGGTATGTTTATGATCAGGAATGTTAATGCCTGCTATACGGGCCACTATGCACTCCTACTAATTTTTACGGCAACACCATTCTGAAAAGCCCGTTTTCAGGATACTCAAATAATGTTGCAGCTACATACAAAAGATTGGCTGGCTAATCTAGCCAGCTCAACCCAACTTTGCAAGAAAAATATGCGAGATAATCAGCCTTGACGCTGTTTATGCTTCGGCTCGGCGCTGCAAATCACACGAACGACACCGTTACGCTTAACGATTTTGCAGTTACGACATAATTTCTTGACGGAAGCACGAACTTTCATTTTTACTCTCCGTAACTTCTCAAACGCACCAGATTAGCGGTTATAGCCTTTCAGGTTTGCTTTCTTCAATGCAGACTCGTACTGACTTGACATCATCAGAGTTTGCACTTGAGCCATAAAGTCCATGATGACGACAACCACGATCAGTAGCGAGGTACCACCAAAGTAGAATGGTACTTTCATTGCATCACGCATGAACTCCGGGATCAGGCAGATGAAAGTAATGTACATCGCGCCCACCAGGGTTAAACGCGTCATCACTTTATCGATATATTTCGCCGTTTGCTCTCCCGGACGAATTCCTGGTACGAAGGCACCGGACTTCTTCAGGTTATCTGCTGTTTCACGCGGGTTGAAAACCAACGCCGTGTAGAAGAAACAGAAGAAGATGATTGCAGACGCATAGAGTAACACATAAAGCGGTTGTCCAGGCTGCAAATACAGCGAAATCGTTGTCAGCCAGTTCCAACCGGTACCGCCCCCAAACCATGATGCAATCGTGGCAGGGAACAGAATAATGCTGGAAGCGAAGATTGCCGGGATTACCCCTGCCATATTCACTTTCAACGGTAAGTGTGTGCTCTGTGCTGCGTAAACACGACGACCCTGTTGACGTTTCGCATAGTTAACGACGATACGACGTTGACCACGTTCAATGAAAACAACGAAGAAGGTTACTGCAAACACTAATACTGCAACCAACAGCAACAAGAGGAAGTGCAGGTCGCCTTGCCGAGCTTGCTCAATAGTATGGCCAACTGCCGGCGGAAGACCCGCCACAATACCCGCGAAGATAATGATTGAGATACCGTTACCGATACCACGTTCAGTAATCTGCTCACCCAGCCACATCAGGAACATTGTCCCGGTAACCAGACTCACAACCGCAGTAAAGTAGAATGCAAAGCCTGGGTTTAACACCAGGCCCTGCATACCAGGCATATTCGGCAGACCGGTAGCAATACCGATCGACTGGAATATGGCCAACACCAGCGTACCGTAGCGGGTGTACTGGCTAATCTTGCGACGGCCAGCCTCCCCTTCTTTCTTGATTTCCGCCAACGCTGGGTGAACCACCGTCAGTAACTGGATAATGATCGAGGCCGAAATGTACGGCATGATCCCCAGAGCAAAAATAGAAGCACGGCTGAGAGCACCACCAGAGAACATGTTAAACATTTCAATGATGGTGCCTCTCTGCTGTTCGAGCAGTTTGGCAAGCACAGTGGCATCGATACCAGGAATCGGAATGAAAGAGCCAATGCGGAAAACAATCAGCGCGCCGATAACAAACAAAAGTCTGCGCTTCAGCTCGCCGAGTCCGCCTTTAGCACTTTGAAAATCTAATCCTGGTTGCTTAGCCATCAGCTTACTTATTCCTCAATTTTACCGCCAGCAGCCTCGATAGCAACACGAGCGCCTTTGGTGACACGCAGACCACGCAGGGTAACCGGACGAGTGATTTCGCCAGAAAGCATAACTTTCGCGAACTCGATCTGGGTACCAACAACGTTAGCGGCTTTCAGCGTGTTCAGGTCGATTACGTCGCCTTCAACAAGAGCCAGTTCAGACAGACGAACTTCTGCCGTGATCATAGCTTTGCGAGAGGTGAAGCCGAATTTCGGCAAACGACGATATAAAGGCATCTGACCACCTTCAAACCCACGACGTACGCCACCGCCAGAACGTGAGTTCTGACCTTTGTGACCACGACCGGCGGTTTTACCCAGGCCAGAACCAATACCACGACCTACACGCTTAGGCGCATGCTTGGCACCTTCAGCCGGAGACAGAGTATTTAAACGCATCTGTTACTCCTCAACCTTAACCATGTAGGAAACCAGGTTGATCATACCGCGTACAGCAGGAGTATCCTCGCGCTCTACGGTGTGACCAATACGACGCAGACCCAGACCGAGCAGTGTAGCTTTATGCTTCGGCAGACGGCCAATGGAGCTGCGAACTTGTGTAACTTTGATAGTCTTAGCCATGGTCAATTACCCCAGAATGTCTGCAACGGATTTACCACGCTTGGCAGCGACCATTTCAGGAGACTTCATATTAGCCAAAGCGTCGATAGTTGCACGAACCACGTTGATCGGGTTGGTGGAACCATAAGCTTTAGCCAGTACGTTGTGCACCCCAGCAACTTCGAGAACGGCGCGCATTGCACCACCCGCGATGATACCGGTACCTTCATGAGCTGGCTGCATGAACACACGGGAACCCGTATGAGCACCTTTAACAGGGTGCTGCAGGGTGCCGCCGTTCAGCGCGACATTCATCATGTTGCGACGGGCTTTTTCCATCGCTTTCTGGATCGCTGCTGGAACTTCGCGTGCTTTGCCGTAGCCAAAACCAACGCGACCGTTACCATCACCAACTACTGTCAGTGCGGTAAAGCTGAAAATACGGCCACCTTTTACGGTTTTAGATACGCGGTTTACCGCGATCAGCTTTTCCTGCAGTTCGCCAGCTTGTTTTTCGATGTGAGCCATCTTAAACCTCTTCCTTAGAACTGAAGGCCAGCTTCACGGGCAGCATCTGCCAGTGCCTGGACTCGACCATGATATTGGAAACCGGAACGGTCAAAGGATACTTTCGCAATCCCTTTTTCCAACGCGCGCTCAGCCAGAGCTTTACCTACGGCTGCTGCTGCGTCTTTGTTACCGGAGTACTTCAATTGCTCAGTGATAGCTTTTTCTAAAGTAGAAGCGGCTACCAGAACTTCAGAACCATTAGGAGCAATGACCTGTGCGTAAATGTGACGCGGGGTACGATGTACCACCAGGCGGGTTGCACCCAGTTCTTTGAGCTTACGGCGTGCGCGGGTCGCACGACGGATACGAGCAGATTTCTTATCCATAGTGTTACCTTACTTCTTCTTAGCCTCTTTGGTACGCACGACTTCGTCGGCGTAACGGACACCCTTGCCTTTATAAGGCTCAGGACGGCGGTAGGCACGCAGATCTGCAGCAACCTGGCCAATAACCTGCTTATCAGCGCCTTTCAGCACGATTTCAGTTTGGCTTGGGCATTCAGCAGTAATACCTGCTGGCAGCTGGTGATCGATTGGGTGAGAGAAGCCCAGGGCTAAATTCACCACGTTGCCTTTAACAGCAGCACGATAACCAACACCTACCAGTTGAAGCTTCTTGGTGAAACCTTCGGTAACACCGACAACCATTGCGTTCAGCAGAGCGCGCGTGGTACCCGCTTGGGCCCATGCGTTAGCAAAACCTTCGCGCGGGGCGAAAGTCAGTGCGTTAGCTTCTTGCTTCACTTCAACGGCGTCATGGACTGTACGAGTCAGCTCGCCGTTCTTACCCTTAACCGAAATAACCTGACCGTTGAGTTTTACCTCTACGCCGGCAGGAATGACGACGGGTGCTTTTGCAACACGAGACATTCTTTCCTCCCGAATTAAGCTACGTAGCAGATAATCTCGCCACCAAGACCAGCTTGGCGAGCTGCACGATCGGTCATAACACCTTTAGAGGTAGAAATAACAGCGATACCCAGACCGGCCATAACTTTTGGCAGTGCATCTTTTTTCTTATAGATGCGCAGACCTGGACGACTGATACGCTGAATGCTTTCTACCACTGCCTTGCCCTGGAAGTACTTCAGTACCAGTTCCAGAACAGGCTTGGTGTCGCCTTCAATTTTGAAATCTTCAATAAAACCTTCTTCCTTCAGCACGTTGGCAATTGCCACTTTCAGCTTGGAGGAAGGCATGGTGACCGCAACTTTGTTCGCGGCTTGACCGTTACGGATACGGGTCAGCATATCCGCGATCGGATCTTGCATGCTCATCTGTCTTTACTCCCGTGATTCAATTGGTAATTACCAGCTAGCCTTTTTCAAGCCTGGTACTTCACCGCGCATAGCGGCTTCACGTAGCTTGATACGGCTCAACCCGAATTTGCCCACATAACCATGTGGACGGCCAGTTTGACGGCAGCGTTTACGCTGACGAGACGGGCTGGAATCACGCGGCAGAGACTGGAGCTTGAGAACAGCATCCCAACGATCTTCGTCAGAAGAGTTCACACCAGAAATGATAGCTTTCAATTCCTCGCGTTTAGCGCGGTACTTGTCAGCCAGTTTCACGCGAACGACTTCGCGTGCTTTCATTGATTGCTTAGCCATTAGTAACCCTGCCTTACTTGCGGAACGGGAAGTTAAAAGCAGCCAACAGCGCGCGGCCTTCATCATCAGATTTCGCAGAAGTGGTAATGGTAATATCCAAACCACGAACGCGATCGACTTTGTCGTAGTCGATTTCTGGGAAGATGATTTGCTCACGCACACCCATGCTGTAGTTACCACGGCCATCGAATGACTTAGCGGACAAGCCACGGAAGTCACGGATACGTGGAACAGCAATGGAAATCAGACGCTCAAAGAACTCCCACATGCGTTCGCCACGCAGAGTTACTTTACAGCCGATCGGATAGCCCTGGCGGATTTTGAAGCCTGCAACAGATTTGCGTGCTTTGGTGATGAACGGCTTTTGACCGGAGATTGCTGCCAAGTCAGCTGCTGCATTATCCAGCAGTTTCTTGTCAGCGATCGCTTCACCAACACCCATATTCAGGGTGATCTTCTCGACCCGAGGGACTTGCATGACAGAGTTGTAATCAAACTGAGACATCAGTTGTTTGACTACCTCGTCTTTGTAGTAATCATGCAGTTTCGCCATCGTCATACTCCAAATTACTTGATAGTTTCGCTATTTGATTTGAAGAAACGGACTTTTTTGCCGTCTTCGAATCTAAAGCCTACACGGTCAGCCTTACCGGTAGCCGAGTTGAACAGCGCAATGTTGGAAACCTGAATAGCAGCTTCTTTTTCAACAATGCCACCTGGTTGGTTCAGGGCCGGGACCGGCTTCTGATGTTTCTTAACCAGGTTGATACCTTCAACAATGACCTTACCAGCAGACAGGACATTTTTTACTTTACCGCGTTTACCTTTGTCTTTCCCGGTAAGCACGATAACTTCGTCATCACGACGGATTTTCGCTGCCATGGTTCGCTCCTTAGAGTACTTCTGGTGCCAGAGAGATAATTTTCATGAACTTCTCATTACGCAGTTCACGAGTTACCGGCCCAAAAATACGCGTACCGATAGGTTGCTCGCTGTTATTGTTTAAAATAACGCATGCATTACCATCGAAGCGAATGACAGAACCGTCCGGGCGACGTACACCCTTCTTGGTGCGCACCACTACCGCCTTCAGCACATCGCCTTTCTTCACCTTACCGCGCGGAATTGCTTCCTTGATGGTAATTTTGATGACGTCGCCGATGCCTGCGTAGCGACGGTGCGAGCCACCTAGAACCTTGATACACATTACGCGACGTGCACCGGAGTTGTCGGCCACGTTCAGCATAGTCTGTTCTTGGATCATGTTAGTGCTCCGCTAATGTCAACTACAACTTTAGGACCTATTACTAGGTCGTTGAAAAGCCCCATAACCGAGGGCGCAGCATTATAACACCGCTTCCAGAGTATGGGTAGAAAAAATAAACGGCTCACTTTCTGAGCCGTTTATTAAGTTAGAGTCAGCTACTCTATTACAGAATCGCTTTATCTACAATGCGAACCAACGTCCATGACTTAGTCTTGGACAGTGGACGGCATTCGCGGATTTCTACCACGTCACCGATACCACATTCGTTGTTCTCATCATGTACATGCAGCTTAGTCGTACGCTTGATGAATTTCCCGTAGATCGGGTGCTTCACCGTACGTTCGATAGCAACAACCATGGATTTCTCCATTTTGTCACTAACAACACGACCTTGCAGAGTACGGATAATATCAGTCATTTTACGCACCCGCCTTTTCAGTCAGTAAAGTCTTAACGCGTGCGACATTACGACGCACTTGTTTCAACAGGTGAGTTTGTTGCAGTTGGCCACTCGCCGCCTGCATGCGTAAGTTGAATTGCTCACGCAGCAGGTTGAGCAGCTCAGTGTTCAGCTCTTCAACACTTTTTTCACGCAGCTCTTGTGCTTTCATTACATCACCGTCTTAGTTACAAAGGTGGTTTTGATCGGCAGTTTAGCTGCTGCCAGCTTGAACGCTTCACGGGCGACTTCTTCTGGAACGCCGTCCATTTCGTACAGGACTTTGCCAGGTTGGATCAGGGCAACCCAATACTCCACGTTACCCTTACCTTTACCCATACGCACTTCAAGAGGCTTCTCGGTGATTGGTTTGTCCGGGAATACACGGATCCAAATCTTACCTTGACGCTTCACTGCACGAGTCATTGCACGACGAGCTGCTTCGATTTGACGAGCAGTCAGACGGCCACGGCCAACAGCTTTCAGACCGAAAGTGCCGAAGCTAACATCCGTACCTTGCGCCAGACCACGGTTGCGGCCCTTGTGCACCTTACGGAATTTTGTACGCTTTGGTTGTAACATCAGCGACTCTCCTTACTTGCGGCCTTTACGCTGCTGCTTTTTAGGTTGAGCAGCCGGTTCCGGTTGTTCAACTGCAGCCATACCACCCAGGATCTCACCTTTGAAGATCCATACCTTAACGCCGATTACACCATAAGTGGTGTGCGCTTCAGATGTGTTGTAATCGATATCCGCACGCAGTGTATGCAACGGAACACGACCTTCACGGTACCATTCGGTACGCGCGATTTCAGCACCGCCAAGACGGCCGCTTACTTCAACTTTGATACCTTTAGCGCCAAGACGCATTGCGTTCTGTACAGCACGCTTCATAGCACGACGGAACATAACGCGACGTTCCAGCTGTGAAGTGATGCTGTCAGCAACCAATTTTGCGTCCAGTTCCGGTTTACGGACTTCGGCGATGTTAATTTGCGCAGGAACGCCAGCGATATCCGCTACGACCTTACGCAGTTTTTCGACATCTTCACCTTTCTTGCCGATAACGATGCCAGGACGAGCGGTGTGAATAGTCACACGGATGCTCTTCGCTGGACGCTCGATAACGATGCGAGAAACGGAAGCTTTCGCCAGTTCTTTAGTCAAGAATTGGCGAACTTTAAAGTCGCTGTCCAGGTTGTCAGCGAATTCTTTGGTATTCGCATACCAAGTAGAGTTCCAAGGTTTGACAATACCCAGGCGAATACCATTAGGATGTACTTTCTGACCCATTGCTAGTCTCCAGAGTCTCAGCGATCGGACACAACCACAGTAATGTGGCTGGTGCGCTTCAGGATGCGATCTGCACGACCTTTTGCACGAGGCATAATGCGCTTCATGCTTGGGCCTTCGTCTACGAAGATTTTCGTGACTTTCAGATCATCGATGTCAGCGCCATCGTTGTGTTCTGCGTTAGCAATGGCAGACTCCAGCACTTTCTTGACCAGACCAGCAGCTTTCTTGTTGGTGTAGGCCAGAGTTTCCAGAGCTTGCGACACTTTCTTACCGCGGATCAGGTCTGCAACAAGGCGAACCTTCTGAGCAGAAGAACGAGCGTGGCGATGTTTAGCGATAGTTTCCATCTCTTCCTCCTACCTTAGCGCTTTTTAGCTTTTTTATCAGCCGCATGGCCGCGATAAGTACGAGTCGGCGCGAATTCACCCAGTTTGTGACCGACCATTTCATCGGAAACAAATACTGGTACGTGCTGACGACCATTATGGACAGCGATGGTCAAACCGATCATGTTAGGAAAGATCGTTGAACGACGGGACCAAGTGCGCAAAGGCTTCTTGTCACCGCTTTCCACCGCTTTCTCTACCTTCTTCAGCAAGTGCAGGTCAATAAAAGGACCTTTCTTGAGAGAACGTGGCATGGCTTATCCTCTAATTATTTTTTACTACGGCGACGTACGATGAACTTGTCAGTACGCTTGTTGCTACGGGTCTTCTTACCTTTGGTCTGAACGCCCCACGGAGTTACCGGGTGCTTACCAAAGTTACGACCTTCACCACCACCGTGCGGGTGATCGACTGGGTTCATCGCCGTACCGCGAACGGTAGGACGAATACCACGCCAACGTGCAGCACCTGCTTTACCCAGAACGCGAAGCATATGTTCAGCGTTACCGACTTCACCCAGGGTGGCGCGGCAATCAACTGGAACTTTACGCATTTCGCCAGAGCGCAGACGCAGAGTTACGTAGGAACCATCACGTGCGACGATCTGAACGTAGGCACCAGCAGAACGAGCCAGCTGGCCGCCTTTACCTGGTTTCATTTCTACGTTATGAACCGTTGAACCTACTGGGATGTTGCGCATAGGCAGGGTGTTACCCGCTTTGATTGCAGCATCAACACCAGATTGGATCTGGTCACCAGCTTTCAGGCCTTTCGGCGCCAGGATGTAACGGCGTTCGCCGTCCTTGTACAGAACCAGCGCGATGTTCGCGGAACGGTTCGGATCGTACTCCAGACGCTCAACCACAGCAGGGATACCATCTTTGTTGCGTTTGAAGTCAACCAGACGATAATGTTGCTTGTGGCCACCACCGATATGACGGGTGGTGATACGGCCATTGTTGTTACGACCACCGCTTTTGCTCAGTTTCTCAAGCAGCGGGGCATAAGGTTTACCCTTGTGCAGCTCAGGGTTAACCACTTTAACAACGTGGCGACGACCCGGAGATGTAGGTTTACATTTAACAATTGCCATTGTTCTTACTCCTCCGACTTACTCTGCGCCGCCGATGAAGTCCAAGTTCTGGCCTTCCTTCAGGGTGACGTAAGCTTTTTTCCAGTCGCTACGACGACCAACACGCTGACCTTGACGCTTCACTTTCCCTTTTACTACCAGGGTGTTAACGTCTTCGACTTCGACTTCAAACAGTTTCTGCACTGCAGCTTTGATTTCTGCTTTGGTCGCGTCTTTGGCAACTTTGAGTACGATGGTGTTGCTTTTTTCCATCGCAGCGGATGCTTTTTCAGATACGTGCGGTGCACGCAGCACTTTCAGCAAACGTTCTTCACGGATCATGCCAGCATCTCCTCAACTTGCTTCACAGCATCAGCAGTCATAACCACTTTGTCGAAGGCGATCAGGCTAACTGGGTCGATACCTGCTACATCGCGCACGTCAACCTTGTACAGGTTACGAGCTGCCAGGAACAGATTCTCATCCAGTTCACCGGTCACGATCAGCACATCTTCCAGGGCCATATCTTTCAGTTTCTGTGCCAGCAGCTTAGTTTTAGGCGCTTCTACAGAGAACTTCTCGACAACGATCAGACGATCTTGACGTACCAGTTCGGACAGGATGCTTTTCAGCGCGCCGCGGTACATCTTTTTGTTTACTTTCTGACTGTGGTCTTGTGGCTTCGCAGCGAAGGTTACACCACCAGAACGCCAGATCGGGCTCTTTACAGTGCCTGAACGCGCACGGCCAGTACCTTTCTGGCGCCACGGTTTTTTACCGGAACCAGTCACTTCAGCACGGGTCTTCTGAGCACGGGTACCTTGACGGGCACCTGCTGCATAAGCAACAACAACCTGGTGTACCAGCGCTTCGTTGAAATCACGACCGAAGGTAGTTTCGGAAACAGTCAGCGCGCTTTGCGCGTCTTTCAATACTAATTCCATTGCTATCCCCTTACGCCTTCACAGCTGGTTTAACGATCAGGTTGCCACCGGTTGCGCCCGGTACAGCACCCTTAACCAGCAGCAGGTTGCGCTCAGCGTCAACACGTACTACGTCCAGGCTTTGAACGGTTACACGCTCGTCACCCAGGTGGCCAGCCATTTTCTTGCCTTTGAACACTTTGCCCGGAGTCTGGTTCTGACCGATAGAACCCGGAACGCGGTGAGACAAGGAGTTACCGTGGGTTGCATCCTGAGTACGGAAGTTCCAGCGCTTTACAGTGCCAGCAAAACCTTTACCTTTGGAAGTACCGGTAACATCGACTTTTTTAACGTCAGCGAAGATTTCTACGCTGATTTCTTGACCTGCAGCGAACTCTTGACCTTCTTCAAGGCGGAATTCCCACAGACCACGGCCAGCTTCGACGCCAGCTTTAGCGAAATGACCCGCTTCCGGTTTGGTCACACGGTTAGCTTTTTTGCTACCGGTAGTGACCTGAATGGCACGGTATCCGTCGTTGTCCAGGTCTTTAACCTGAGTCACGCGGTTCGCTTCAATTTCAATCACGGTTACTGGGATAGAAACGCCATCTTCAGTGAAGATACGAGTCATGCCCACTTTTTTACCGACTAAACCAATCATTGTTTCAACCTCTCAATCGTCAATGACCTGATTAACCCAGGCTGATCTGCACGTCTACACCGGCAGCCAGATCCAGACGCATCAGAGCATCAACGGTTTTCTCAGTTGGCTCAACGATGTCAACCAGACGCTTGTGAGTGCGGATCTCGTACTGATCACGCGCGTCTTTGTTGACGTGCGGGGAGATCAGAACGGTAAAGCGCTCTTTGCGAGTTGGCAGCGGGATCGGACCACGGACTTGCGCACCAGTGCGCTTGGCAGTCTCGACGATTTCCGCAGTTGATTGATCGATCAGACGATGATCAAACGCTTTCAGGCGGATACGGATTCTTTGGTTCTGCATGAGACCAGAGCTCCAATTATTTATAAACGTAAATAATTACTCCTCACACCCATTTCGATTGATGGGGGAGTGTAATCGTCAACATATAACCCCCATATCGGGAGTATTGTTCGAAGGGCAAAACGTTCTTGCCAATCGACTGATTTGCTAAAATCAGGCTTACCAAGATTAGGTAAGCCCGCGCATTATACGCAAACCAGGCCAGGTTGCAAGCCACGGATGGAAATATGCTCAGAATGAGCGGTATTTAATGCGTTTTACCCCTCACCCCAACCCTCTCCTTTAGTGAGAGGGAGCCGATCGGCATTATTGGCAAGTACAGGAGATCGTCTGTAACAGAGGGATATTGAGGGTTGTTATGGCGTCTGTAACAGGGGAATGTGAGGGCTGGTATGGGGTTAAAGCTGGTATGTAAAGGATGAATATCGTAGTTAAGTTGTGGCACGGGCTGTCCCCTCTCCCTGTGGGAGAGGGCTAGGGTGAGGGGCCGTGATGTCAGTCTTTACGTTCCAGCACTTGCGCCTGGCAATAGTTTTGTATGCCAAGCCGCTCGATCAGGCTCAGCTCAGTCTCCAACCAGTCGATATGTCCTTCCTCATCGGCCAACACCTCTTTCATCAGATCGCGGCTGACGTAATCATGGATAGAGTCGGCATAGGCGATACCTTCCCGTAGGTTCTTGGCACCATCCAGTTCCAGAGCCAAATCGGACCTCAGCATCTCTTCGACATCTTCGCCGATATTCAGCTTGCCAAGATCTTGCAGGTTCGGTAGCCCTTCAAGGAACAGGATACGCTCGATGTAGCGATCGGCATGTTTCATCTCATCGATCGACTCGTGATATTCCTTCTCATTGAGACGCATCAGGCCCCAATTTTTGAACATACGCGCGTGCAGGAAGTATTGATTGATGGCAACCAGCTCGTTACCGAGCAGCTTGTTGAGGTGAGCAATGATCTTTTTATCGCCTTTCATAGGTAAATCCTCCTGGGCAGTTCTAAAAGTGTAGAAGCTGCGGGCCAAGAGTCAAAAAATAACCCTACTATTTATTAGGCGACTTCGTGCATATGAATCAGGGTTGCGCGTTCCTCCACCATAATTTGCCTTGCCTGACGAATGCATTTACCGCAGTCGGTTCCAATCGGCACCAGCTCACGCAGTTGCTTCATGGTATGGGGATTGTGCTGACGCACCGCTTTGCGGATCGCTTTGTCGGACACAGCATTACACAAACATACGTACATAGAGAGACTCACTTCTTAACCAATGCAGTAAGTCTAAATAAGAATCGTTTTTATTTCAATTAAGATTGGTAAAAAATTGTATAAAAAAAGGGCACCGAAGTGCCCTCTTTTAGTGCTTATAAATTATTCGCGATTAAGCGATAACTTTAGCAACAACGCCCGCACCTACAGTACGGCCGCCTTCACGGATTGCGAAACGCAAGCCTTGGTCCATAGCGATTGGGTGGATCAGGGTAACAACCATGTTCACGTTATCGCCTGGCATTACCATCTCTACGCCTTCTGGCAGTTCGATGG
>NZ_JBLJAJ010000045.1:0-26914 GCF_047530005.1 Serratia sp. N21D137 | reverse complement strand
TGGTACAGCACGAAAGTGGGGATGATCGACCTGAGAAATAGGTCGATCATCATGGGTAAAGGATGTTAAAAAGTGTTCACCATGTCCTTGAACACCTGTCTACCATGTCCCCGGTCTGTACACTCCCGTAGGGAGAGGGAGCTGTTAGCCCCTGCTTTTTCGCAAATAAAGGGGCTATCTCAACAAACTCGATTGTCCCCTCATCCAAGGTACACCACCGAATTTTCAGGCCCACCCTAACCCTTATGTCTTGATCTGGAGCTGTCCGGAGTTGTGGCAAGGTGTGGAGCTCAATCTGTTAGCTGGGTAAAAGGTAGTTGATTGAGTGCCATGATCAGGTAGGTTTCTGCAACGAATAACGAACTCGATCGGTCCCCTCTCCCTGTGGGAGAGGGTTAGGGTGAGGGGTCTGGTTTACCCCAACTGGAACTTCGCTTCCGTCTCCACCAGCTCAATCTCATCCAACAGCTCCAGCCATTCCGGTTCTAAATCACCGTTGCTCACACCCTGACGCAGTTGCTGCTCAAGATAGAAGCACAGTTGCTTAAGGCGCGGAACGCCGCTGTAGCTGCAACTGCCGTGCAGCTTGTGGATCAGATCGAGAATGGTGTCGTCCTCTTCTCCTTCCAGCACGGCTTTTACCCGATCGCTGACCTGCGGTAGGAACTCGATCAACATCTGCAACAGATCGCGCGCCAGATCCTCTTTATTGGCGGCCTGGCGCAATGCCAACGGCCAATCCAGCGATAACGGTGGTTCAGCTGGGCTACGCGGCTGGGCTGCCTCTGGTTCAAGCTCGATGGTGTGATAACGGGAGAGCACCCGTGTCAGCATGGCTTCGTCAATCGGCTTGGCCAGATAGTCATCCATGCCAGCCTCCAACAGGTGTTCTCGCTCGCCGCTCACCGCATGGGCGGTCACGGCGACGATCGGCGTGGAGTTGTGGTGCGGCATCTGGCGGATTAGCTCACTGGCGCGGATGCCGTCAATATTCGGCATCTGAATATCCATCAGGATCATATCCAGCACGTTATCACGTGCCAGCACGATGGCTTCCTCACCGCTTTCGCACAGCAGCGTTTTTTCTACCTGTTCTGCCAGCAAGGCACCGATCAGCTTCAGGTTGGCCGGGTTATCATCGACCGCCATCACCGTCAGTGGTAAGCGTCTATGTACCTTTGGTGCGTTCTGACGCAGCGGGGCCTCCAGACGCAGTAACGGATACAGGCGATTACTGCTGATCGGTTTGGTCAGGCAGCCGATAGCGCCCAGCTTTTTCATTTTTTCGGCATCGATCTGCGACTGGCTAGGTACCGCCAGGATCACCCGATCGGCAAGTTTCAGCGACTCCAGCAGCTTGTCTCGATGCTGGCCATTAGCATCCCGATAAGGGATCGGTACGCCTGCCAACAGGAAGTCATAATGATTTTTCGGCAATTGCCCCAGGGTTGGCGAATGGGTTACCACCAAATGGGTGACGCTCAACATATTCAGCGTTGCCTGGGCCGCCGTTGGGTTGGCTTCGATATAGGCCAACGTCTTACCGCGCAGATCCGGTAGACTAGGTGGCAGCGACAACATGCCTTCGTTGAGATCGAGGGTGATGTGGAACCAGAAGGTCGAGCCACGGTTGAGTTGGCTGTGGAAGTTGATATCGCCCCCCATCTCTTTCACCAGCTTCTGGGTGATCACCAGGCCCAGCCCGGTGCCGCCATGGCGGCGCGAGATGCTGGCATCTGCCTGGCGGAAAGCCTGGAACAGCTGCGATTGCTGGCGTTCAGAAATCCCGATGCCGGTATCGTGGATCTGCACTTCCAGCTCAACCTGGCGTTCCAACTGGTTACGTAGCTCAACGCGGATATCGATATTGCCGGTTTCGGTGAACTTCACCGCATTGCCGAGCAGATTGGTGATCACCTGCTGTAGCCGCAGTGAATCGCCAATTACCTGCTCTGGCACATCGTTTTGCACATCCAGGGTCAGCTCCAGCCCTTTGTCGTGTGCGCTAGGGGCCAGCAATACCAGCACCTCATCCAGCGTTTCACGCAGCGAGAACGGAATATGTTCCAGGATCAGCTTGCCAGCCTCCAGCTTGGAGAAGTCCAGCACGTCGTTGATGATGGTCAGCAGGTTGTTGGCCGAGCGTTCGATAGTTTGCAGATAGTCGGTCTGGGTGGCGCTCAGGTCGGTTTTCAGCGTCTGGCGGGTAAAGCCGATCACCCCGTTGAGCGGGGTACGCAGCTCATGGGACATATTGGCCAGGAATTCCGATTTGATACGGGCAGCTTCCTGCGCGCGCTTCTTCGCCAGATCCAGCTCAACGTTCTGGATCTCCATTTGCTCCAGCGTTTCACGTAGGTCGGAGGTGGCCTGGTCGATGTTCTGCTGCATCTCCTCGTGATAGGCGGTCAGCGACATCGCCATCGAGTTGATGCCGTTTTTCAGCATTTGCAGCTCGCCGAGCATAAAGCCTTCGACCCGGCTATCCAACTGGCCCCGGCGGATACGGTCGACGGTGTTGACCATATTGCGGATCGGGCCGGTGACGTCGCGCATCAGGCGGTAGGCAAACAGAATGGCAATACACATACACAGCAGCAGCAGCAGGGTAGAAACGAACACCTCTTTATATTGCTGTAGGCGTACCGATTGCAGATCCAGCTCGATCGCCACATAGCCGAGATTGCTGTCGGGATGTGCCTCCCCGCTGGTGTCCTCGTCCGGGAACTGTGACTCCGACAGGATTGGCGTACGCAGGATCAGCGAATCGCCACGCCGGGTCAGCATCATATCGGTGGGCATCGGCACACCTTTGGGCAACTGCAACTGGGTATAATTGTGGTGATAGTTGGAGGTGACAAACAGGTTGTTCTGCGAGTCAAATACGGTGATCGCCCGGACAATATCCGAATGGCGGCGATGCAACAGGCTGACCAGTTGCCGGACCGATTCACGGCTGCGGAAGGTCATGCCATATTCGCTGGCGACGGCCAGAGGTTCGATGATGCTGGCACCAGCATCGACTAATTGCTCCTGCAGCTCGTTGTAGCGGTGCACTACAAAGAAGGTGCTGAGCAGTAGACCGATCAATAAAGTCGGTGCCAGGATCAGGATCATCATGCGCGCGCGCAAGCTGTATTTGGTCATGGGATTCCAATGTGGGAGAATTGGAGGCTAATCTTAAGCTTAATTAACCAACACACAATCAATAATTATGGCGCAATTCTACTCTCCGAAACGCCGCATGACGACCCGGCAAGCTTCACAAATATTCACGGTGACGGTAACGGACCTCGATCCATTTGGCCAGGGAGTGGCACGCCATGAAGGCAAAGCGGTATTTATCCCCGGCGTTTTGCCGGGGGAACAGGCCGAAATTCAGTTGACGCAGGACAAACGGCAATTCGCCAAAGGTCAGCTCAGGCAACTGTTAAATTGCAGCATACAACGCGTTGAGCCGGGCTGCCCACACTTTGGTGTGTGCGGAGGTTGCCAGCAGCAGCATGTCTCCGAGGCGCTGCAACAGCAAAGCAAGGCGGCGGCGCTGGGGCGCCTGATCTACCGCGAAACCGGGGTGACGCCGCAGCAGGAACCGGTGATTGCCGGGCCGCAGTATGGTTACCGTCGGCGGGCGCGGCTGGGGTTACAGTGGCAACCCCAGCAGCACCGTTTGCTGATGGGTTTTCACCAGGCCGCCTCGTCCGATCTGGTGGCGGTGAAGCAGTGCCCGGTATTGGCACCGGAACTGGAACGGCTGCTGGTGCCGCTGTATCAATGCCTGAGCGGCTTGCAGGCCGTGCAGCGTCTGGGCCATGCGGAGCTGGTGTTGGCGGATAACGGACCGGTGCTGGTGTTGCGCCACCTGGATGCACTCAAGCAGGGCGATCGTCAGGCTTTGCAGCAGTTTTCCCAGCAAAATGGCACCACCGTTTATTTGGCACCGGATAGCGAACGGCTGGAAAAACTGTGCGGTGAAGCGCCGTATTATCAGGTTGACGGGCTACGCTTAGACTTCAATCCGCGCGATTTTATTCAGGTAAATGATGCGGTAAATCAGCAAATGGTGGCTCAGGCCCTTGAATGGCTCGAGATTGAGCCCAATGATCGCATATTGGATCTGTTTTGTGGCATGGGCAACTTTACCCTGCCGCTGGCCAAGCGGGCCAAGGCGGTGGTCGGGATTGAAGGTGTTGCCACGCTGGTAGCGAATGGGCAATATAATGCAGATAGGAATAGGCTCAGTAATGTCTCCTTTTTCCATGAAAATCTGGAAGATGACGTTGCGCGACAACCATGGGCAGCACAGGGATTTGATAAGGTGATGCTGGATCCAGCCCGCGCAGGCGCGGCTGGGGTGATGTCACACATTGTAAAACTGGCGCCAGAGCGCGTGGTGTATATATCCTGTAACCCCACGACGTTGGCACGCGACAGCAAAGTGTTGCTGGACGCCGGTTATCGTCTTGCGCGTGTGCGGATGTTGGATATGTTCCCGCACACGGGGCATCTTGAATCCATGGCGCTGTTTATCCACGGGGCGCGGAAAAAGTAGGGAGAAGTTATGGTCGCGGTAAGAACTGCACATCTGAATACGGCGGGTGAATTCGCGCTTGATGACTGGATAGCCAGCCTGGGGTTGCCCAACCCGCAGTCAGGTGAGCGATTAGCCGCAACCTGGCGTTACTGTGAACAGCAGACGAAAGACCATCCCGATGCGCCGTTGCTGCTATGGCGTGGCCTGGAGATGGTGGAGATCCTCTCGACCCTCAGCATGGATAACGACAGTATGCGCGCGGCGCTGCTGTTCCCGTTGGTGGACGCGGCGATCGTTCCTGAAGCGACCCTTACCGAAGAGTTCGGTTCCGGCATTACCTCCCTGGTGCACGGCGTACGCGATATGGACGCCATCCGCCAACTGAAAGCCACCCACAACGACTCGATGGGCTCCGAGCAGGTCGATAACGTGCGCCGCATGCTGCTGGCGATGGTGGAAGATTTCCGCTGCGTAGTGATCAAGCTGGCAGAGCGTATTGCCCACCTGCGTGAAGTGAAGGATGCGCCGGAAGACGAACGCGTGCTGGCGGCCAAAGAGTGTTCCAATATCTACGCCCCGCTGGCCAACCGCCTCGGCATTGGCCAGTTGAAATGGGAACTGGAAGATTTCTGCTTCCGCTATCTGCATCCCGATGAATACAAACGCATTGCCAAGCTGCTGCATGAACGCCGTATCGATCGCGAGCAGTTTATTGATGACTTCGTGGCTTCATTGCATAGCGCGATGGAGATCGAAGGCATCAAGGCGGAAATTTATGGCCGCCCGAAACACATTTATAGCATCTGGCGTAAGATGCAGAAGAAATCTCTGGCGTTCGATGAGCTGTTCGACGTGCGTGCGGTGCGCGTAGTGGTAGAGCGCCTGCAGGATTGCTATGCGGCATTGGGCATCGTCCATACCCATTTCCGCCATCTGCCGGATGAGTTTGACGACTATGTCGCCAACCCGAAACCGAACGGCTATCAGTCGATCCATACCGTGGTGCTCGGGCCGCGTGGCAAAACGCTGGAGATCCAGATCCGCACCCGCCAGATGCACGAAGATGCCGAGCTGGGCGTCGCTGCACACTGGAAATACAAAGAAGGCGCGGTGGTTACGGCGCGTTCCGGCTACGAAGAACGTATTGCCTGGCTGCGTAAGCTGATCGCCTGGCAGGAAGAGATGGCGGACTCGGGCGAAATGCTCGACGAAGTGCGCAGCCAGGTGTTCGACGATCGCGTCTACGTGTTTACGCCGAAGGGCGACGTGGTGGATCTGCCAGCCGGCTCCACGCCGCTGGACTTTGCTTACCATATCCACAGCGACGTCGGTCACCGCTGTATCGGTGCCAAGATCGGCGGCCGTATCGTGCCGTTTACCTACCAGTTGCAGATGGGCGATCAGATTGAAATTATCACTCAGAAGCAGCCGAACCCTAGCCGTGACTGGCTGAACCCGAACCTGGGTTATGTCACCACCAGCCGTGGGCGCTCCAAGATCCACAACTGGTTCCGCAAGCAGGATCGCGATAAAAACATCCTGGCCGGGCGGCAGATGTTGGACAACGAGCTGGAACACCTCGGTATCAGCCTGCGGGAAGCCGAAAAGTTGCTGATCCCGCGTTATAACGTCAACTCGTTGGATGAAGTGTTGGCGAGTATTGGCGGCGGCGATATCCGTCTCAACCAGATGGTGAACTTCCTACAGGGCAAGCTCAACAAACCTAGTGCCGAGGAGCAGGATCGCGAAGCGTTACGCCAACTGACCCAGCAGAAAGCCCCGGCAACCTCGGCCCGCAACAAAGATAATGGCCGCGTGGTGGTCGAAGGCGTCGGCAATCTGATGCACCACATTGCCCGCTGCTGCCAGCCGATCCCGGGTGACGACATTGTCGGCTTTATTACCCAGGGGCGTGGGATCTCGATCCACCGTGCGGATTGCGATCAACTGGCGGAGCTACAGTCTCACGCGCCGGAACGTATCGTGGATGCGGTCTGGGGGGAAAGCTACTCCAGCGGTTATTCGCTGGTGGTACGCGTCGTGGCCAACGATCGCAGCGGTTTGCTGCGTGATATCACCACTATCCTGGCCAACGAGAAGGTCAACGTATTGGGCGTCGCCAGCCGCAGCGACACCAAAAAGCAGCTGGCCACCATCGATATGGACATCGAAATCTATAACCAGGTGGTGCTGGGGCGTGTGCTGGCCAAGCTCAATCAACTGCCCGACGTTATCGACGCCAAACGCCTGCACGGCGCTTGATTTTTGTTTTTTGCTTAAGGGCTCAGCATGCTGGGCCCTTAATTATTCAGAGAGTTCAACATGACCCAACCAACACCACTGCAACGCCTGCTGACCATTATGAAAACCCTGCGCGATCCGCAGGTGGGTTGCCCGTGGGATCGTAAGCAGACCTTCGCCACCATCGCACCTTACACTCTGGAAGAAACCTACGAAGTGCTGGACGCCATTGAGCGCCAGGACTATGCCGAGCTGCGTGATGAACTGGGCGATCTGCTGTTCCAGGTGGTGTTTTATGCTCAGATGGGCCAGGAGCAGGGGCTGTTTGACTTCGACCAGGTGTGCAACGCCATCAGCGACAAGCTGGAACGCCGTCACCCGCATATCTTCGGTGAGGCTGAGGCAGCAGACAGCGCGGCGGTTTCCGCCCGCTGGGAGCAGTTGAAGGCTGGTGAACGGGCAGAGAAAGCGCTGCACTCTGCGCTAGATGATATTCCCAACGCCTTACCGGCGCTGATGAAAGCTCATAAAATCCAGAAGCGCTGTGCCGCGGTCGGCTTCGACTGGAACACCTTGGGGCCGGTCGTAGGCAAAGTGTATGAAGAGCTGGATGAAGTGATGCACGAAGCCCAGCAAGCGGTGGTAGACGAGCAGAAGCTGGAAGAGGAAATTGGCGATCTGCTGTTTGCCACGGTCAATCTTTCCCGCCATCTGGGTCATAAGGCGGAAAAGGCGTTGCAGGTGGCCAACCGCAAATTTGAACGCCGCTTCCGCCAGGTTGAAGAGATCGTGCAAAGCCGCGGTCTGACAATGCAGGAAGCCACGTTGGAGCAGATGGAGGAGGCCTGGCAGCAGGTAAAACGCCTGGAAAACTAATTGCCAATACCGTTGTCCTAACTGTGTCGCTTGTTTGATCGGCGACAATATTTGCTCAAGCTGAAACGGTTAAGCTCCGGGTTGTGGATTGCTGAATCTGGTTTAACCGGCAGAAAAGCTCAACAAACTGAAATCTAAGGTGTTTTATTGCATCTAAACTCGGTTTGCACGCAGTTTTTTATGCTAACCCATTGTTTCTAAAGGGCTCTAAAACGGGGGCCGAACGATTAAACCGGGATGAACTCACGAGGGTGGTTGAGATGATGGCAGGTAAAACGATCGTTTGTAGGTCAAGAGAGGTTCGGGTATACTACTTTCCCGTCTTGGTTCTTCCATCGTCTTTAAACCTAAACTCTCAGGTTCAGCATGACAACTAACTATATTTTTGTAACCGGCGGGGTCGTATCCTCTCTGGGTAAAGGCATTGCCGCAGCCTCCTTGGCGGCTATTCTTGAAGCCCGTGGCCTCAACGTTACCATCATGAAACTGGACCCGTACATCAACGTGGATCCGGGCACCATGAGCCCGATTCAGCATGGGGAAGTTTTCGTCACCGAAGACGGGGCAGAAACCGATCTGGATCTGGGTCACTACGAGCGCTTCATCCGTACCAAAATGACGCGTCGTAACAACTTCACCACCGGGCGTATCTACTCTGATGTGCTGCGCAAAGAGCGCCGTGGCGACTATTTGGGTGCCACCGTACAGGTGATCCCACATATCACCAATGCCATTAAAGAACGCATCATCGAAGGCGGCGAAGGCCACGATGTGGTGTTGGTCGAAATCGGCGGCACCGTCGGCGATATCGAATCCCTGCCGTTCCTGGAAGCCATTCGTCAGATGGCCGTCGAAGTGGGCCGTGAGCACACTCTGTACATGCATTTGACGCTGGTGCCATACCTGGCAGCCGCGGGTGAAGTGAAAACCAAACCTACCCAGCATTCGGTAAAAGAACTGCTTTCCATCGGTATTCAGCCAGATGTGCTGATCTGCCGTTCCGATCGCGCAGTTCCTGCTAATGAACGCGCTAAAATCGCTCTTTTCTGTAACGTACCGGAAAAAGCGGTTATCTCCCTGAAAGACGTTGATTCCATTTATAAAATCCCAGGCCTCTTGAAATCTCAGGGCTTGGATGATTATATTTGTAAACGATTCAGCCTGACACCGCCGGAAGCCAATCTGGGCGAGTGGGAGCAGGTGATCTACGAAGAAGCCAATCCAGGCGGCGAAGTGACCATCGGCATGGTCGGCAAATATGTCGAACTGCCAGATGCTTACAAGTCGGTGATCGAAGCGCTCAAGCACGGTGGCTTGAAAAACCGTCTGACCGTCAACATCAAGCTGATCGATTCGCAGGATGTTGAAACCCGCGGCGTTGAAGTGCTGAAAGATCTGGATGCCATCCTGATCCCTGGCGGCTTTGGCTATCGTGGCGTGGAAGGCAAGGTGATGACCGCACGCTACGCGCGTGAAAACAAAATTCCTTATCTGGGCATTTGCCTGGGTATGCAGGTGGCGTTGATGGAGTTTGCGCGCAACGTGGCGGGGATGGAAAATGCTAACTCCACCGAATTTGTGCCAGACTGTAAGTACCCGGTGGTCGCATTGATCACCGAGTGGCGTGACGAAGACGGCAACGTCGAAGTCCGTACCGAAGAAAGCGATCTGGGCGGCACGATGCGCGTCGGTGGCCAGCAATGCCACCTGACCGACAACAGCCTTGTGCGCAAGATGTACGGCGAACCAACCATCGTGGAACGTCACCGTCACCGTTACGAAGTCAACAACATGCTGTTGAAGCCGATCGAAGCCGCAGGTATGCGTGTGGCGGGTCGTTCTGCGGACAACAAGCTGGTTGAGATTATTGAATTGCCTGATCATCCGTGGTTTGTGGCCTGTCAGTTCCATCCGGAATTTACGTCGACGCCGCGTGATGGACATCCGTTGTTCGCTGGCTTCGTCAAGGCGGCCGGTGAACACCAGAAGCGTCAGGTGAAATAAGAGTTTTAGTAAGCAACGCGCGGCCAAAACCGCGCGTTGTTTGTCTGGAGTTTTAGTTTAACTTGTCTGAGGAAAACCTAATGTCCAAAATCATTAAAGTCATCGGTCGTGAAATCATCGACTCACGCGGCAACCCAACTGTTGAAGCCGAAGTGCATCTGGAAGGCGGTTTCGTCGGTCTGGCTGCAGCGCCGTCAGGTGCTTCTACCGGTTCCCGTGAAGCACTGGAACTGCGTGACGGTGACAAGTCTCGTTTCCTGGGTAAAGGCGTACTGAAAGCCGTTGCCGCAGTAAATGGCCCAATCGCTCAGGCGGTTGTGGGTAAAGATGCCAAAGACCAGGCTAACATCGACAAGATCATGATCGATCTGGACGGTACCGAGAACAAATCCCAGTTTGGCGCTAACGCCATCCTGGCTGTTTCTCTGGCTGCTGCCAAGGCCGCTGCTGCCTCTAAAGGTATGCCGCTGTATGAGCACATCGCTGAACTGAACGGCACCCCAGGCAAATTCTCTATGCCGTTGCCTATGATGAACATCATCAACGGTGGTGAGCACGCAGACAACAACGTTGATATTCAAGAGTTCATGATCCAGCCAGTTGGCGCTAAAACGCTGAAAGAAGCCGTGCGTATGGGTTCTGAAGTGTTCCATCACCTGGCTAAAGTACTCAAGAGCAAGGGCATGAACACCGCCGTAGGCGACGAAGGTGGCTATGCGCCAAACCTGGGTTCTAACGCCGAAGCGCTGGCTGTTATCGCTGAAGCGGTAAAAGCGGCAGGTTATGAACTGGGTAAAGACATTACTCTGGCGATGGACTGTGCAGCGTCTGAATTCTACAAAGACGGCAAATACGTGCTGGCTGGCGAAGGCAACAAAGCCTTCACTTCTGAAGAGTTCACTCACTTCCTGGAAGACCTGACCAAGCAATACCCAATCGTGTCTATCGAAGACGGTCTGGACGAATCTGACTGGGATGGTTTCGCATACCAGACCAAAGTGCTGGGCGACAAAATCCAGCTGGTGGGCGACGACCTGTTCGTGACCAACACCAAGATCCTGAAAGAAGGCATCGAGAAAGGCATCGCTAACTCTATCCTGATCAAATTCAACCAGATCGGTTCTCTGACCGAAACTCTGGCTGCAATCAAGATGGCGAAAGACGCAGGCTACACCGCGGTGATCTCTCACCGTTCAGGTGAAACCGAAGATGCTACCATCGCTGACTTGGCGGTAGGCACTGCGGCTGGCCAGATCAAAACCGGTTCTATGAGCCGTTCTGACCGCGTTGCTAAATACAACCAACTGATCCGTATCGAAGAAGCGCTGGGCAACCGCGCACCGTTCAATGGCCTGAAAGAAGTTAAAGGTCAGTAATATAACGGTTTGATTCGTTACTGAATCAGTAAGCAAACGGAGAGTGCCGTAAAGGTACTCTCCGTTTTTTTATGCCTATGTTAAATGAACTCACCAATCTGCGACATGGTGTAAAAATTTATTTAAGATTCTTCTTGGTGGCGGGGAGGGGTATTTCAGCGATAGATTTCCTGTTTTGTGGTGGTATTTTCCAGCCCCGGCGACCTAGTTTTCGACATCTGAATGGTTACTGAACAATCAATAATTATCTAAACAAAGACATTAAAATATTAAAATGACAGGAATATTCCTAACCTTAGGGAATACCCCCTAAAAAGGCCAATATGTTTCAAAATGTTTATTATTGTGGCGTTGTGATCATGGCGATATCTTAACATATTGATATTTAATGTTTTAATTTATCTAAAAAGCAAGATTAATAGTTGTTACAAAATGTAAATAAATTCTATTATATGCGATTGCGACGAAAAAATGGTTGTTAGGAAAAATCTGGGTTTGCTAGAATAATCTCACATGTCCACAGGGCGTTTTAGAAATATAGTGTGACATGTATATTCTTAGTGAGTTTAAGCCAGTAATTAATTACTGCCAGGACTGCTTTATTGGAAAAAGTAAATTAAAAGGATTTCTTATGAAAATCAAAATGACGGCTCTCGCTTTAATTGCATTCTCTAGCACCTCCATGGCAGATTCAGCCAACACCGTGCAATTCAAGGGTGAAGTGAGTACTCAAACCTGCTCGGTGAATATTAACGGCAATGAAGCCAATCCGGTGGTGTTACTGCAGACGGTTGCGGCCAGCTCGCTCGCTACCAAAGGTGCCACCGCTGGTGACACAACCTTTACCGTTAACGTAACCGGTTGTACTACCGCGGCCAGCGACACCTCCATCAAGACGGTATTTGTGGGCAATAACACGACTACCAATGGCAACCTGGGTAACACCGGTGATGCGACCAAGGTTTCTATTCAACTGTTGGATAGCGATGCCACCACGCCACTGAGCTTTACTACGGGTTCAACGGCCACCACCAGCGCAATGACGCTGGCAACCGGCGCGACATCAACCTCGCAAGAACTGGTTGCCCGTTATTATGCCGAAGAAGCTGGGGTGACTGCAGGTTCAGTGATCGCCACGGCACAATATGCGATTACGTATAAATAATACTCTTCCGCTCCAGGTTGTTTCCGCCACCAGGCTCAAGCCTGATGGCGGGAAATAACCTGTTACCCATAATAACGTCAGCACCGCCCGAAACGCTAAGGGGGGCTGAGTTATTAGTCTTGTTGACTGGTCTCTCTTATGGCGTATACCACACGTACCTTTTCTTGTTGGGCGGCATTGCTGTTCAGCCTGACGTTGCTGATTGTCGATAGCGCTGCTGCCAGCGTCACCATGCTGGGCAACCGAGTGATCTACCCGGCCCAGGCACGCGAAAAGACGCTGCAGTTTACCAACGATGATGCTGCTCCGGCGCTGCTCCAGGTCTGGCTCGATATCGATAATGACAAATCGACGCCCGAAACGGCGGATGCCCCCTTTATCGCATCGCCACAGATTTTCCGGATGAATGCCCATAGCGGGCAAATGGTACGTTTGATGTACACCGGCAAAGGTTTACCGACCGACCGAGAATCCCTGTTTCACCTTAACTTCCTCCAGGTGCCAGCCGTCAAGCAAAGCGAAACGGATAAAAACAAGCTGGTACTGTTGGTCAGCAACCGGTTGAAGGTGTTCTATCGGCCAGAAGGGCTGCCGGGAGAGGGGAATCAGGCGGGTAAACAGTTGCAAATCCAGCGTAATGGCAATGCATTACAGGTCAGTAATCCCACGCCTTATTACGTCAGCATCAGCTATGCCAAAAGCGGCAATAAAAACCTGCATATTGAACCGGCCGATATGGTCGCGCCTTTTTCGCAGGTGAGTTGGCCGCTCGGCTCGGCGTTCCCCAAAGGGAAACTGAAAGTGGTGCTCGGCGTCATGAATGACTACGGGGTAGAGGTTCCCGTAACGTTAGAGACGCCGCACTAAAAAAGGACAGGGAGGTCCTGATGTCGCTTAAAAACTATCCCACATTTCCGCCTCTGCTATCAACGTGTTGCCGCTATGGCCTCTTTTTGCTCTCTTTGGGCGGGATCTCCCTGGCACAAGGCGCGACGGACGACGACTACGCCTTCGACGCCGATTTACTGCGCGGCAGCGTTTTCAGCACTACGCAACTCGAACAGTTCAACCAACAGGATCTGGTGACGCCAGGCAACTATGAGGTCGAACTGTTTACCAACGGCGTATTTGTTGAACGCAGCAAAATCCGCTTTGTTTTGGGTGACGATCGGCGCGTTTTGCCGTGTTTTGACCGACAACAGCTGGAACGCCTTGGTCTAAAGGAGGTGCCGGTGGCGCCTGCGGAAGGCTGCCTGCAACCTGGACGCGATCTTAAAGATATTCAGGTTCAGGCCGATATGTCACAACTAAGATTGGATCTCAGTATCCCACAGAGTTTGTTGAACCATAAACCCCGTGGCAGCGTCAGCCCTGACAGTCTGAGCAGCGGTGAAACAATGGCGTTTTTCAACTACAACGTTAACCAATATCACGTCAACTACCGCCAGGGGCAGACCAAGGATCTCAATTCCACCTTCGCCAATCTGAATGGGGGTTTTAACCTGGGTCTATGGCGTTACCGCCAGCAATCCAGCTTCCGTTTTGATAATGAATTTGGCAGCCATTGGGATACCAGCCGCCGCTATGTCCAGCGGGCGGTGCTGCCGTTACGCAGTGAGGTTTTGCTGGGAGAAGGTTTTACCGACGGCCATTTCTTTGCCGGGCTGGGGTTTCGCGGTGTCCGGATGACGTCGGACGATCGTATGCTGCCGGACTCGCTGCGAGGCTATGCTCCCGTGGTGCGCGGTATTGCTAACAGTAACGCCAGGGTGACCGTGTTTCAGGGCAAAAGCCAACTGTATGAAACCACGGTGGCCCCTGGTCCCTTTGCGATTGACGATCTGTTTGCCACCAACTTCTCCGGTGACCTGACGGTGGCGGTGACCGAGGCAGATGGTAGCGTCAGCACCTTTACCGTACCATTCTCTGCCGTTCCCCAATCCATGCGCCCCGGCTCCTCACGTTATTCGGCGACTCTTGGTCGATCGCGCTTTATCGGCGACAACGATCTTTTCAGTGAGCTGACCTGGCAGTATGGTTTGAGCAACTCTCTAACGTTTAATACTGGCAACCAGTTGGCTGATGGTTATCAGGCCTTGATGCTGGGTGGGGTCTATAGTAACTCGCTGGGTGCTTTTGGCCTGGATAGCACTTTTTCCCATGCCAGCCTGCCGGAAGGCACTACCTCGGGCTGGATGCTGCACCTGTCCTATAGCAAAAGCTTTACCCCAACGGATACCACGCTTTCCATCGCCGGGTATCGTTACTCCACCGAAGGGTTTCGTGATTTGAGCGATGTGCTTGGCGTACGTCAGGCAGAACGCAGTGGACAAAGTTGGCAATCCGATTCCTATCGCCAGCAGTCGCGCTTTGAAGTGGCCGTCAATCAGGGGATCGGCTCATTGGGTAACCTGACGCTGTCAGGCTCTACGCAGGATTATCGCGATGGGCGTGGCCGGGATAATCAGCTACAGTTTGGGTGGGGCAAGGTATTTGGCAACGGCGTCGCGTTGAACCTTTCGGTGACGCGTACCCGTAGCCTGAACGGCAACAATAGCGCCTATTACGACGGAAATCAGCCTTATGTGAATAGCAATGGTTTCGCGAGTACCAACACCTCGCAAACCGTTAGTTCGCTCTCGGTTTCCTTTCCTCTTGGCCGCTCTTCTTCTGCGCCAACGGCATCGTTGTTCTCTAACCATAGCCAGGGGCAGGGAGGGAGCTATCAGGCGGCGCTCTCGGGCAACGTGGGGGAGACGCAGCAGGTCGGCTATGGGCTTAATTTCACCACCGACGATAATAACCATAACAGTATCTGGGGGGGGAATCTGCAAACCCGCCTGCCTTATGCCAGTGCCACCGGCTCGGTTTCAGCATCCAGCCAATATTGGCAGGGATCGGCAGCACTACAGGGGGCAGTGGTTGCCCATCGCGGTGGAGTCACGCTTGGGCCTTATGTTGGGGATACCTTTGCCCTGATCGATGCCCCTGGTGCGCGTGGTGCGCAAGTGATGGATGGGCAGGGTGCCCGTGTCGATCGTTTCGGTTATGCGCTGGTTCCTTCGTTGGTGCCCTATCATTTCAATACTGTGGCTTTGAATCCGCAGGGGATGAGCAGCAAAGCAGAATTGGAAAGTGGGCAACAGCGCGTGGCACCTTTCGCAGGAGCCACGGTGCGTCTGCACTTCAAAACGATACGAGGTCAGGCGGTGTTGATCAAGGTTCAGCGGCCAGATGGCAGCATCATCCCGATGGGGACCTCGGTCTATGATGAGAACAATAATGATGTCGGCATGGTCGGCCAGGCTAATCAGGTCTATCTGCGCAGCGATAAACCGCAGGGGAAATTGACCTTACGCTGGGGAAAAGGGGCGACCGAACGATGCAGCTTACCCTATAAATTACCCCCACCAAGCGATGAGCCGATCCTGTTATTGAAGGCGACATGCCGCTGATTTACCGATTTTTCACCGGAGGTTATGCCATGAAGTTATTTTCACTGCTGCGGTTGGCGCTGTTGGGAGGCCTATTTGCAGGGGTCTGCCTACCAGCGGCGGCCAGATGCACCCGCGTTTCGCCAGCCATTGACTCCGGTTGCGACGCCTGTGGCGTCGGGATCGGCCTGGGGCGTATCAACCTGACCAGCACATACCTGCAGCCTGTAGGCACGCCGCTGGGCAGTAGCGTGTTTGATTTCACCTCCGGCGTCCGTTACCCAGATCCGAACAAAGTTTTGTATGAGTGCGATGCTAGCGACGTCGGGCAGATTTTTGAAGTGTTTGCCACCAACGGTGACGACCGGGTGGGGGGGTATTATGATTTAGGGGCGGCGGACGGCAATCCCAACTATTTTGCCACCTACTTCCCCTATGTCGGTATTCGTCTCACTCATCTGGATTCGGGCAAGGTATTTACCCGTTACTGGCAGGCAACGCCGATCACCCGTTATGCCACCGTGGGTAACAAGATCCAGGTCCGGGTCAAGGATTTCAGCCCCATCCGGGCAGATCTGATCCGCATCAGCTCGCTCCCTGGCCGTGGTGCCAGTAACTACTGTGGTTACAGTGCCTCTAATCCATTGACTGGCATGGCTTCCACCACGGGTAATTCGAACTATACCTGCATCCAGCCTAATGGCTATGTGACCTTCCAAGGGCCGGGTATTGCGTCTGATCCTATTGGTAGCGATTCAGCCACCAACTATTCGACCTGGGGAACCGGGCGTTGGAACGCGATGGGGATGGGGACGTCGCCGATTTCTTCTCTTTCTTACACCGCCACCTGTGTGGCACGTAACGTCACGCCGCTGGTGATCCTGCCCACGCTTTCCGTCGGTCAATTAACCGCGGGGCGAACCTCGCAGGCCCAGTTCACCATCAATATCGAATGTGATAATGCAGCCGTTTCGGGGATTAGTACCAATCGTACGGCCTTGGGTCTGCAAGTCCCTTATGCCAGCTTTGCTCTGGCGCAACAGCTTGGTCTGGTCAACGCCAGCGGTGGCGTCAGCTATCTGCTCTCTGACGGTTATGGCACGGACAGCAGTGTAGCGACCGGCGTGGGAATTGCACTCTCTAACAGTAGCAACGGTACGCCAATGAACTTTGTCGGCTGGGCTCGTTGTAGTGCTGGCCAGTGCCCACAGGGTAACAATGCGGGTTGGTATCCAGTTCTCGATGGCGCAAGCAGCGGGGGCAGTACCGCGACGGGGTATACTCATTACACCACGCAGTTGACAGCCACATTATCACGCTTGCCGGGCCAGACCGTTACGGCGGGCAAGGTTGATGCCAAGGCGTATGTTTGGGTCAAGGTACAGTAGAGAACATTATGAAGAAAATCGTCTGTACGCTACTGCTGCTCGGTGGCTTGTTACCTGCCATGCTGGCTCAGGCTGGCATTATTGCCTCCGCGACGCGAGTGATTTTTCGTGAGGGCGATAATGAAAAAAGCTTGATGCTCCTCAATACCAACGACTATCCGATAGTGGTGCAAACCTGGGTAGACGATGGGGATGTCAATGCGGCCCCTGAGCAATCAACAGCGCCTTTTGTCAGCTTGCCTGCGGTATTTAGCATGCAGCCCAAGACCATGAAAGGGCTGAGGCTGATTTATAACCAGCAGTCACTGCCAACGGATAGGGAATCGGTCTTCTGGATTAATCTGTACGAAATTCCACCAACACGTCCGGTGATCCCCCCGCTTCAGCCTAGCGTGACCATGGCGATGAACACCCAGATGAAGATTTTCTATCGGCCCAAGGCGGTAGTCGCGGCAGAGAAGGATGCGCCCAAGCCGGTGTTCACACTGAAAAAGGAAGATAATCATTACGTCTTGCTGTGCGATAACTCGTCGCCGGTTTATCTCTCTTTTTCCCGTCTTGCGTTGCGCATTGGTCAGCAAGATTATCCGGTGCAACAAGAGAGCGATATGATGACGCCGCCTTTTGGCAGCAAAAAGTATCGGATTGATGGTATTGTTCAATCAGTAGCTATCTCCTCAGCAGTGGTCAACGCCGCCATTATCGATGACCAGGGTAATGCGGTCGTTCAACAATATGCCGTACGGAAATAACAGGCCTCACCTTGTGGCCAAATAGAGAAAAAGATGCTACCCAATAAACCTCAGATCGAACTTGAATTGGCACAACGGGCCGCCAGGATAAGAAGCTCGGGGCGGTTCCATCAGGCGATAATTAAACACGCCGTGATGATAGATGAAACCTATCGGAATCATCCTATGTTCTACAAAATCATCTTTCGTAACAGCCGCTTTATTATCTGCTCGACTCTGCTGGCCATTTATTACAACCAAAGCGAGGCCGCCCTGAAGGATGTTAAAGCCTTTTTTAAAGACAAAGATATTATCAGCGAGAACGCGTTGGATTCGTTTCTGTTCTTTCTGCGCGTAGGGCGCTGGCTGGAGGTCAAGAAGGACGATCAAGACCGGCGCACGCTGTTGTTTAGGCCTACCCCGAATGCTTTGCGCCAAACCCATGAGCTGGTTTCCTCGATGGCGCTGCCCTATCAAACGTTAGCCCCCGAAATTCCGGTTGCCGACCTGTTGGATCAGAGCTGGTTTTTACCTGCGTTCTTCAAGGTTTACGGCCAACTGATGATACAGGAGATCTATCTGATCGATCTGGTTCCACAGGCCGCATTATTTATTACTAAAGATGCGGGCCATATGGTGTTACTGATGCTATTTATAGAAAGTATCCGTCATAATTCCCACGTGCTGTTTTTGTCTTCGGCGGAGATCGCCAAGTTTAGCTCGGTGTCCCGTACGCATATCAATCGGATCCTGCTGGCGGCGGAAAAATCGGGCCTGCTCACCACCAAAAATAACGTGCTGATTGAGTTAAATAGCTCGTTTATTGAGATGGCAGAACGCTACTTTAGCCTGTATATGGCGATGGTGGGTTACAGCCTGGATGGAGCATGTCAGCAACATAACCAGCTCTGCCAGAAAAGCCACGATAATGATTTAGTTTTAAAATGAAATTCATAGCATTAAATTAACTGTCATGCACTCTGTTTTTATTCTCATAATACCATGATTTCATTGGTTTAATATAAATCCTATTTTTATATTCCTTTTTATTATGTCTTATGGTTATTAGCTATTAGACTTTTAGTTCCTTCACGGAAAAATCTGCTTTCTCCTTCTGGAATAAATGCCTTAAATAGAGTCAGTGTAATAATGCCATGGCTAACGTACTTTGTTGTATGCAGACAGAGAGGTTGGAATGTGAAGTAGGATAATTATTGTATGTGGTGGTACGGTAGGTTCCCTAGTGGCCAATCTTTTGGCCGCCAAGTGACACCGGGAGGTTATCAATGATCAGGTTGAAATCATGATGGTTTCTGACTCAGCGGTGCATTATTACAAGCCCGCGTTCATGTATGTCACCATGAGTGTCTTATTCAAACAAGGACTGACCAGGTCACAGCGAAGTCTATACGGCCAGAGATACCGTTTACATGGTCAGGCTCCTAAGGCTTTCACCAAGCTGACGGCAACCCTTGGGCGAGTAAACCTGCCGCAGCGGGCACCAGCCTCATTAATCGAGGCTGGTGGGCTGGTTGTTAGCGGCTTTCGGTTGAGACTACGGTAGAGGTTTCCCCACCTTTTTTGCGTACCCACAAGGTATAAGCCAGCGTCAGGAAGGCTACCCAGACTAGCCCGACATACAGCGCGATGCGGCTTTCCTCGAAGTAACCGAGCAGGCCGATCACAAACACCATAAACGCCGTGGCCAATGCAGGAGCTACTGGCCACCAAGGTACTGGGAAGCTCAGCTTTGCCACTTCATCTTTAGTGAGCGTGCGGCGCATAGCGATCTGCGACAGCAGGATCATCAGCCATACCCACACCGTGGCAAAGGTGGCGATGGAGGCAATGATGATAAAGATCTGTTTGGGGATCAGATAGTTGAGCACTACGGCCAGCAGTAGAGCAATGGACATCACCAATACCGTCATCCAAGGTACGCCGTTACCGGTCAGCTTGGTGAAGGCCTTAGGTGCTTGCCCATCCTGCGCCATGCCGTACATCATGCGGCCAGCGCCGAAGATGTCACTGTTGATGGCGGAGATGGCAGCGGTGATCACCACGACGTTCAACACGTTAGCCGCCGAGCTGATGCCCATATGGCTGAAAATCTCGACAAACGGGCTACCGTTCTGGCCGATGCTGTTCCACGGATAGATAGACATCAATACCAGCAGGGTCAGCACGTAGAACAGCAGGATACGGACCGGCACGGCGTTGATCGCCTTGGGCAGCACCTTGGCGGGATCTTTGGCTTCGCTGGCGGTGATACCGATAATTTCAATCCCGCCGAAGGCGAACATCACCACCGCCAGGGAGGCAATGACGCCACCAATACCGTTAGGCATAAAGCCACCGTGTTGCCACAGATTGCTGAAGCCGGTCGCTTCCTGTGTGACACCGAAGCCGAACAACATCACGGCAGCCCCACCAACGATCATCGCCACGATGGCGGCAACCTTGACCAGCGACAGCCAGAACTCCATCTCGCCAAACACTTTGACGCTGCACAGGTTAAGCGCGCCGATAAACAGAATGATGCTCAGTACCCAGACCCATTGAGCGACATCCGGAAACCATAGCCCCATATAGATGCCGAAGGCCGTCACGTCGGCCAGGGCCACGATCACCATTTCAAAGGTATAAGTCCAACCGGTGAGGAAGCCCGCCAACGGGCCGAGGTAATGGCTGGCGTAGTGGCCGAAGGAGCCGGAGACGGGCTGATGCACCGCCATCTCCCCCAAGGCACGCATGACCATAAATACCGCCGCGCCACCCACCAGATAGGCAAGCAGTACGGCCGGGCCAGCCAGTTGAATAGCGCCAGCGGAACCATAGAACAGACCGGTACCGATGGCCGAACCCAGTGCCATAAAGCGGATGTGTCGCGCGTTCAGGCCACGCCGGAGCTGGGGTTTCTCATTACGCATGTTGCTTCTCCGTTTTAATCATATTGTTGTCGGACAGGCAGCGCTATCCGCACAGGGGGAACGAACCCCGGCGGGATAGAGGACGAATTGTGCAGGGTAATAGGCCGTGCTCCAGACTGACGGGGCACGGCCTAAAGGCGTTACGCCTGGCTAGGTAACAAAGTGGCTGGGATCAGCGCGGTCAGATGGCCTGCTGCCAACAGTTGGCTGGCTGCTTCGATATCGGGGGCGAAGAACCGATCCTTATCGTAGTAGGCGACATGTTCGCGCAGTAGATGCCGAGCCTGCTCCAGCCCTGCAGTGGTTTGCAGACCTTTACGCAGATCCAGCCCCTGGCAGGCCGCTAGCCATTCTACGGCCAGAATGCCGCGGACGTTATCCGCCATTTCCCACAGGCGACGGCCCGCTGCCGGCGCCATCGAGACATGGTCTTCCTGGTTGGCCGAGGTTGGGATACTGTCAACGCTGGCCGGGTGCGCCAGTGCCTTGTTCTCGCTGGTCAGCGCGGCGGCGGTGACCTGGGCAATCATAAAGCCGGAGTTCACCCCGCCGTTATCCACCAGGAACGGTGGCAACTGCGACATGTGCTTATCCATCATCAGTGAAATACGGCGCTCGGAGAGTGAACCGATTTCGGCAAACGCTAGCGCCAGGTTATCGGCAGCCATGGCTACCGGTTCGGCGTGGAAGTTGCCGCCGGACAGCACATCGCCCTGCTCGGCAAATACCAACGGGTTATCGGAAACGGCGTTGGCCTCGATCTCCAGCACTTCTGCGGCCTGGCGGATCTGCGTCAGGCAGGCACCCATTACCTGCGGTTGGCAGCGCAGGGAGTAAGGATCCTGCACTTTTTCGCAGTTGGCGTGTGAGTCTGACACGGCGCTACGCGCGCCAAGCAGGTGGCGATAAGCGCCGGCGGCGTCGATCTGCCCACGCTGGCCACGTACTTCATGAATGCGTGGATCGAACGGGCTGCGAGATCCCAGAGCGGCTTCCACGGTCAGGCTGCCGGTGACGGTGGCGGCAGCAAACAGATCTTCGGCATCAAACAGGCCACGCAGCGCAAAGGCGGCGGAAACCTGGGTGCCGTTCAGCAGCGCCAGACCCTCTTTGGCTGCCAGCGTTAACGGCTTCAGACCCGCTTTGGCCAGCGCCTCGGTGGCCGGTAACCACTCGCCCTGATAGCGGGCTTTACCTTCGCCCAACAGCACCAGACTCATGTGCGCCAGCGGGGCCAGATCGCCTGAAGCACCGACGGAGCCTTTCAGCGGGATATGCGGATACACTTCGGCGTTCACCAGCGCCATCAGTGCCTGGATCACTTCCAGACGGATGCCGGAGAAACCACGCGACAGGCTGTTAATCTTCAGCACCATAATCAGGCGCACCAGGTTGTCATCGGTAGGTGCACCCACACCGGCCGCATGTGACAGCACGATGGAACGTTGCAGATTCTCCAAATCTTCGCGGGCGATACGGGTGGAAGCCAGCAGGCCAAAGCCGGTATTGATACCGTAAGTGGTGCGGTTCTCTTCCACAATGCGTTCCACGCAGGAAACGCTCTGCTGGATCGCGCCATAGGCGTTGTCGTCCAGCGTCAGTGTGACCGGGTGCTGATAAACCTGGCGCAGTTCGGCAAGCGTCAGCTTACCTGGGCGGATAGTCAGAGCCTTCATGCTTTTTCTCCCTGAGTAGCGGCAACCATTGGCAGGTTCAGACCTTGCTCGCGGGCGCAGTCGATAGCGATCTCGTAACCCGCATCGGCATGGCGCATGACGCCGGTGGCCGGGTCGTTATGCAGCACGCGGGCGATACGCTCGGCGGCTTCATCGGTGCCGTCACAGACGATCACCATGCCGGAGTGTTGGGAGAAGCCCATGCCGACGCCGCCGCCGTGATGCAGAGACACCCAGGTGGCACCGCTCGCGGTGTTGAGCAGGGCGTTGAGCAGCGGCCAGTCGGATACGGCATCAGAGCCGTCTTTCATTGATTCGGTTTCACGGTTCGGGCTGGCGACCGAGCCGGAATCCAGGTGGTCACGACCAATGACGATTGGAGCAGAGAGTTCGCCGCGGCGTACCATCTCGTTAAACGCCAGGCCCAACTTGGCGCGTTGGCCCAGGCCGACCCAGCAGATACGGGCTGGCAGGCCCTGGAAGCTGATGCGCTCACGTGCCATATCTAACCAACGGTGCAGGTGCTCATCGTCTGGGATCAGCTCTTTGACCATGGCGTCGGTCTTGTAGATATCCTGCGGATCGCCAGACAGCGCCGCCCAACGGAACGGACCGACGCCACGGCAGAACAGCGGGCGAATATAGGCAGGTACAAAGCCTGGGAAGTCAAAGGCGTTATCAACGCCCATCTCTTTGGCCATCTGGCGAATGTTGTTGCCGTAGTCGAAGGTAGGCACGCCCATTTTCTGGAACGCCAGCATGGCTTCTACGTGTTCGGCCATTGACTGTTTGGCAGCCTTCACCACCACCGCAGGTTCGGTTTGTGCACGGCGGCGATACTCTTCCCAGCTCCAGCCTTTTGGCAGGTAACCGTTGAGCGGATCGTGGGCGCTGGTCTGGTCGGTAACCATGTCCGGGCGCACGCCACGCTTGACCAGCTCCGGCAGGATTTCTGCCGCATTGCCACACAGGGCAATCGAGATGGCTTTGCCTTCGGCGCAGTACTTTTTCAGGCGCGCAAGTGCGTCATCCAGATCGGTGGCCTGCTCATCGACGTAGCGGGTTTTCAGGCGGAAATCGATGCGGCTCTGCTGGCATTCGATGTTCAGCGAGCTGGCTCCGGCCAAGGTAGCGGCCAGTGGCTGTGCGCCACCCATGCCACCCAGCCCGGCGGTCAGCACCCAGCGGCCTTTCAGGCTGCCGTCGTAATGCTGGCGGCCAGCTTCGACGAAGGTTTCGTAAGTGCCCTGCACGATGCCCTGGCTACCGATGTAGATCCAGCTGCCAGCGGTCATCTGGCCATACATCGCCAGACCCTTGGCATCCAATTCGTTAAAGTGTTCCCAGGTTGCCCAGTGAGGCACCAGGTTGGAGTTGGCAATCAGCACGCGCGGGGCGTTACTGTGCGTTTTGAACACGCCGACCGGCTTGCCGGACTGCACCAGCAAGGTTTCGTCGTCTTCCAGAGTTTTGAGGGTGGCAACAATCTTGTCGTAACAGTCCCAGTCACGGGCTGCGCGGCCGATACCGCCATAAACGACCAGTTCGTGTGGATTCTCAGCCACTTCAGGATCGAGGTTGTTCATCAGCATGCGCAGCGGCGCTTCGGTCAGCCAGCTTTTGGCGTTCAATTGTGTGCCGCGGGGCGCGCGAATATCAACATGGCGAACTTTGTTATTTGCAGTCACAGCTAGTTCCTCAAACAGTATCGGTACAAATCTCATCTTATGACGGCAACTCACAGGCCATAACAATGAGCGGGGTTTATTAACATATACTTGTATGTACAAGCATATGCAACAGCGGCGACAATTTGCGAAAAATGGCATAAGCAAATGTTATTTGTGTTTTAAATCATGTTGTTATGTTTTATTTTCGGATTAAGACCATTAGCCGGACGTGGCAAAACAGTGAGCTGCTCTACAAAAATGAATTAAAATAGTGTCATTTTTGAGCGACAAATCACAATAATTTTACATCTGGATTACAACTAAGCGGGAGAGATAAAAAAAACGTATTACCGGAGGATTGGGAGACAACGATTTGTAGGGCGCTGCATACAGCGCCCATTAATATAATCAATAGGTTAGATAGCCGGTTGCAATGCGCTTGAACGCGTCATTTTAAATACCGTGGCCAGGCTGGCTAGCAGCGCCGGGATCGCCAGGAACAGCAAAATACTCTGCACCTGCCACTCCATCGCCAGTAGCTGAGCCGCCATCATGGTGCCAGCCACGCCGCCAAAGCGGCCAATCCCCTGCATCCAGGCAATACCGGTAGCGCGGCTGTGCGTTGGGTAGTAGGTGGCAGCCAGGGTTTGCAGGCCGGATTGCGCGCCGTTCATGGTAATGCCCATCAGGAAGATAAAGGCGCCGAGCAGCACGATCTGGCTATCCTCGGTGGCCATCGCCACAATCAGCAGAGCGCTGATGGCAAAGCCGGTGGAAACCACCTTGTGGGCATTCCAGCGGTCCATCAACCAGCCAGCCATCAGGATCCCCAGCGTACCGCCGAAGGTGAACAGCGACGTCAGGATCGCCGATTGCTCAAGCTGATACCCCAACCCTTGCATCAACAGCGGCATCCAGCTCAGTAATACGTAGTAGATCACCAATCCCATAAAATAGGTGAGCCACAGCATCAGTGTCCCCACCAGGTAGGGGCGGCTGAACAGCAGGCCGACGCTGGTCTTCGACAGGGCCAGCTTGTCTTCATACAGGTAGAAACGGGTGATGTGGCTGATGTTATAGCTGATAAAACGTTGGGCAATCTGTTTGATTTTAGCGGCATCTTGCCCACGGTTAACCATGTATTTCACCGATTCCGGCAGCAGCAGGATCAACAGCACGGTGAGCAATAGCGGGGCAATGGCCCCCAGCAGCAACACGCTGTGCCAACCGTAAGCGGGGATCAGCCAGGAAGAGATGGCGCCACCGCCTGCCGCTCCCAGCGGAAAGCCGCAGTACATGGTGTTAATGGCCAGCGATCGGCAGCGCTGCGGAGCATATTCGGAGATCAGCGTGATGGCGTTTGGCATGGCGGCACCCAGCCCAAGCCCGGTGAGGAAGCGCCACAGCGTCAGGCTATTGAGTGAACCTGCGTAGGCGGTAGCCAGGCTGGAAAGGCCAAAGAACAGGCAGGAGAACACCAGCACCCGTTTGCGGCCAACGCGGTCAGAAATCGGCCCGGCAACCAGGGCTCCTAACGAAAGGCCAAGCAGCGCCGCGCTTAATACCGGCCCCAGATCCTGTTTCACGATCCCCCAGTCTTTGGCCACCGAAGGGGCGATATAGCCCATCGCCGCGGTATCGTAACCGTCAATTGCCAGGATCAGAAAACCCAGGATGATCAGGGTCCAGTGAAACAGCGAAAATTTGCTGTCGTCGATAGCCTGCTGAATATTCAACTCGGTGGAATGGGCCATAGTTTCCTTAAACGCAGATAGGATGTTGATGGGTTGTCGGAACTGCGCCCGACTTGTGCCTGCCTGTCTATACATCTGCGTCACAGGCGCTTTTATGTCAAATATTTTCGTTTTAAATGTTAATTTTATGTTTGTTTTGAGCGGTGGATAACATGGGGGGTTGGTGTTAAGTCTGCAATAAACGTCACCTATTAGCAGGTTAACCGGAGAAAGCTGCTGGTCGTCGCCGAACGGACAAAATTTAATACACTTTTCCAGGTTTGGTCGCCCGGTCGGGATCTGCGATAATGCGTCTTTACCTAGACAGATTGAGAAAGCGATGCAGTACCCGATTAATGAGATGTTCCAGACTTTGCAGGGCGAAGGCTATTTCACCGGCGTTCCGGCCATTTTTATTCGCCTACAGGGTTGCCCGGTGGGATGCAGCTGGTGCGATACCAAACACACCTGGGAAAAGGACGCCGATCGGGAAGTGGATATGCAACGCATCCTGGTGAAAACTGCCGAGAGTGATGCCTGGGGAAGCGCCAGTGCGGAACAATTGCTGGAGGTGGTCGAACAGCAGGGCTATACCGCGCGCCATATCGTGATCACCGGTGGTGAGCCGTGCATCTACGATCTGATCCCGTTGACCAAACTGTTTGAGAACGCGGGTTATGGCTGCCAAATTGAAACCAGTGGCACCCATGAAGTCCTCTGTTCCCCCAATACCTGGGTCACGGTTTCACCCAAAGTGAATATGCGCGGTGGTTTGAAGGTAGTAGAGCAGGCGCTGATGCGGGCCGATGAGATCAAGCATCCGGTGGGGCGTGAACGTGATATTGAGGCGTTGGATGAGCTGCTGGCAACGTTGCACGACGAAAAACACCGTATTATCGCTTTGCAGCCGATCAGCCAGAAAGAAGAGGCGACGCGGTTGTGTATTGAGACCTGCATTGCCCGCAACTGGCGGCTTTCGATGCAGACGCATAAGTATTTGAATATTGCTTAAGACCTACCCCTCACCCCAACCCTCTCCCACAGGGCTGAGTGATCCCCAGTAATATGGTCAGCATCCCATGACCATATTACTGTACTCATTCCCTAACTTTTTCAGCATATTAACTATATTCATCCGTCTCACTATTCCCGCTCT
>NZ_JBLJAJ010000044.1:0-28434 GCF_047530005.1 Serratia sp. N21D137 | reverse complement strand
AACAGCAATCTCCACTCTTAACTCCAATGTTAGCATCGGCAGCTCGCTTAAAACTGCCAGTTTTACCCATGGTGGGTCCATTTTACATTGGCATGTGGGTCATTTTTACATCGGCGCTAACAGATAATGCACTAGATCTCGAACTGGCACGTGAAGTCGCTGAATATTTCCGTTTGAGCTTGACGCAGGCCGATGAAATTATTGAAAACTTTATGGGGATCGTGGCTCAATGGAGGACAATTGCTGATGGTTTGGGACTATCTCTTCGGGAGCAGGAAAGAATGTCTGAAGCATTTAGAGTTGCGAATGGATAACCCTAGCAAACATACGACACCTAGCCTACTGTTCGACTAGAGTACTGAGCACTGGTTAGCAATGAAATCACTGAGTTTTTCCGTTCAATCAATCCGGTGGCAAAGCAAATTGCAGACGTTCGTACGTAAACCCCAAGTTGATGTTGATTGAATCAGGTTGTCTGAAAAACCTCAAGAAGCCTTGCGAATACTGAATTTCAGGCACAAAAAAAGCCGCTCGAAGGCGACTTGATTTGCGTACTGACTAATGGTGCCGAAGGCCGGACTCGAACCGGCACGTATCTCTACGGTTGATTTTGAATCAACTGCGTCTACCGATTTCGCCACTTCGGCACTGAAGTAGTATGCGGAAAACGTGGTCATTATACCTTCCCACTTGCCTCGCGCAACACTTATCAAGCATTCAACGAGTTGAATGTTGAAAAAAACGTCACCCGTCGATTTTTTCGGCTTACTCTGCTTATTTATTACCCTGGGCTTACCCAGTCAACGCGGCTAGAAGGTGTTGGAACAGTGGTGCAGGGCTCAAGCTATTAACGGGCGCAGCATGCAGCGCTCCTACGTTTTGCACCCGATGAAGTTTGTCAGCATGCTGTCCGAGCCCGGCAATCCCCTCACCACCATCCTGCACTTTTTTGTTACACCTCACACTTTTCATCACAACCTTCTGTGACTCCCATTTGCGAGAAATAAAATCACAACACATTGAACATAAATAATTTTATACCAATAAACGCGACAACTCCCCACCCACCCTTCTGTGACAACCCTCGTTTATTTGTTAAATCCAATGATTGAATATTAATAACATAACAAAAAATAACAGCCACCCAGCGGCACCATCGCTACCGACCAGGAGTTGAGGATGATCCCATCGGAACGCCGCGATTTTATCTATCGCTATGTACATGAGTATCAGTTGGTCACCATCGTGGCCCTGGCCGAGTTGATGAGCGTTTCACATATGACCGTCAGGCGCGACATCCATCAACTGGAAGAAGAAGGCAAGGTGATCAGCGTCAGTGGCGGTGTGCGCCTGAGTGACGCGCTACGCCAGGAGCTGGCCTACAAAGAGAAGGCCCAACTGCATCACCGGCAGAAGCGAGCAATCGGCAAATATGCCGCCGGGTTGGTCGAAGATGGCCAAGTGGTCTATCTGGACGCGGGCACAACCAGCTTCGAGATCGCCCGCCAGCTGGCCGAACGCTTCAACCTGACCGTAGTCACCAACGATTTTTCCATTATCCAGCACCTGATGAATCGCCCCCAGCTCAACCTGTTTCACACCGGTGGGCGGGTCGATCAGCGCAACTATTCCTGCGTCGGCAGCTGCGCCGCCATGCTGTTGCGCACCTTGAATATCGACGTGGCCTTTATCAGCACCAGTTCCTGGGATCTGGAACATGGTCTATCTACCCCACACGAGGAGAAAGTGCTGGTGAAACAGGCGCTGCTGGACGTGGCCCGGCGCAAGGTACTGGTCTCCGACAGCAGTAAATACGGCAAGTACGGCATGTTTCGCGTCTGCTCGCTGGCGGCGCTCGACGACATCATCTGCGATGCTGCCCTGCCGCCAGAAACGCAGCAACAACTCCAAGAGCGTGGCGTGCGGCTGCACAGCATCAACCTCTGATAACACCCCCTACAAAGGAATATAACCATGAAGGTCATCATTACTGGCGGAGCAGGTTTTTTGGGTCAACGCTTGGCAGCCGCGTTGCTGCAAGACAATACGCTACCTTTTGACGAACTGGTGCTGGCAGATATCCAACAACCTAACGCCCCGCTAGCCGATCCGCGAGTTCGCTGCCTGGCGCTCGATCTCACTCAACACGATGCCGCCGATCGGCTGATCGACAACGATTGCAGCGTGCTCTATCACCTGGCCGCCATCGTCAGCAGCCATGCGGAAAGCGATTTCGATCTCGGGATGCAGGTGAACTTTGACGCCACTCGCAAACTGTTGGAAGCCGCGCGCCGCAATGCCCCGGCAATGAAGTTTATCTTCACCAGCTCGCTGGCGGTGTTTGGCGGCCAGCTTCCGGCCACCGTCACCGATGAGTGCGCCGTGCAGCCACAATCCTCCTATGGCGCGCAAAAGGCCCTGTGTGAACTGTTGATCAACGATTACGCCCGCAAAGGGTTCGTCGATGCGCGGGTGCTGCGACTGCCCACCATCAGCGTGCGCCCCGGCAAGCCGAATAAGGCAGCGTCCTCCTTTGCCAGCGGCATCATCCGTGAACCATTGCACGGGGAGCCTTCAGTCTGCCCGGTCTCCCCAGAGTTGACGCTATGGCTGTCCAGCCCTGGCACCGTGGTACGCAACTTTATCCATGCCGCCACGTTGCCTACCGCGCAGTTCGGCACCTCACGCATCGTCAACCTGCCCGGCATCAGCGTCACAGTAGAGCAGATGCTAGCCGCACTGGAAGAGGTGGCCGGTGAGCAGGCTAGTGCCAAGGTGAACTTTGTGCCGGACGAAGCCATCAATCGCATTGTCGCCAGTTGGCCGGGCAACTTCGATATACAACGTGCATTGGCGTTGGGGTTCCGTGCCGATGAAAACTTCCAGCAGATCATCCGCGCCTTTATGCGTGATGAGATGCCACAGGCCGGGAGCTGATTATGGCACTTTATACTCCCATCATTGGTTTGGCGGTGGCCGTGTTCGTACTGGTGTGGCTGGTATTACGCACGCGGGTTCATGCATTGATCGCCATGCTGGCAGCAGCCTCTATCGCCGGGATCAGCGGCGGGTTGAGCGCCATGCAGACGGTAGATACCATCTCCAAAGGGTTTGGCAGCACGCTCGGCAGTATCGGGATTGTTATTGGCCTGGGGGTGATGATGGGCCGCGTGCTGGAAGTTTCCGGCGCAGCGGAGCAGATCGCCTTCAGCTTTATCAAGTGGCTGGGTAAAAAGCGCGAAGAGTGGGCGTTGGCGATCACCGGCTATATCGTCAGCATCCCGATTTTTGTCGATTCGGCCTTCGTCATCCTTTATCCGTTGGTCAAGGCACTGGCCAAGAAGGGTAAACGCAATCTTCTGACACTCGGCGTAGCCTTGGCGGGTGGCCTGATCATTACCCATCACGCAGTTCCACCAACACCAGGTCCATTAGGGGTAGCGGGGATTTTCGGCGTCGATATCGGCGCCATGATGCTGGCCGGGCTGGTGTTAGCCATTCCCTGCGTGATCGGCATTGTGATCTATGCGCGCTGGCTCGGCACCTATTACCCGGATTTTACACCGGAAAACCAGGAAGATGAGCCGGACGACCTACGGGCCGCCCACCAGCGCTATCTGGCTGAGAAAGAAGCCAAGGTGCTGCCGAGCTTAACGCTATCGCTGCTGCCAATCATCGCCCCCATCGTGCTGATCTTTATCAATGCGGTGAACACTATGCTGGCCAAGGCTGAAGGAATGTCCTGGCTGGGGGAAAGCCTGTGGGGACAAGCCTTTGCCTTCCTCGGCGCACCGGTGATTGCGTTGGCCATCAGCGTCCTGCTGGCGGTTTACACCCTGATGCCCAAGGTCGACAAGCACGAGACGCTGGAGCGGCTGGAGGAAGGCTTGCAGGCCGCTGGGATTATCTTGCTGGTGACCGGTGCCGGTGGCGCGCTAGGGGCGGTATTACGTGAAAGTGGCACCGGCACCTTGCTGGCTCAGCACGTCGCCAATCTGCCACTGTCTCCGGTGTTAATCCCCTTCTTTATCGCTACGCTGGTGCGCTTGATACAGGGGTCGGGCACCGTTGCCATGATCACCGCAGCGTCTATCTCAGCTCCTATTGTTAGCCAGTTGCCCGGCGTCAATATGCTCGCTGCCGCGCAGGCCGCCACCATGGGCGCGCTGTTCTTCAGCTACTTTAACGACAGCATGTTCTGGGTCGTCAACCGGATGATGGGGATTAAGGACGTGAAGCAGCAGATGATGGTCTGGTCAGTACCCACCACCCTAGCCTGGGCGATCAGCCTGGTCGGTGTCCTGATACTGGATTGGTTGTTGTAAACGCCCCTCTCCCTGGCCCTCTCCCACAAGGAGAGGGAACCGCACGTGCCATAAATTAACTTCCACGCCTATCCCCCGCCTCGATTAAGCTAGTAAAAGCTTTCCTAATTGATTGATAAATAAAATAGTTTGACCTACTTAGCATTATTCAAGATTGGTCTGACCTTTAGGGGAAGCAGATTGACCTCGATCAAAAATGACATACCGGCTGGTCGGTATGATCGCCGCATGAATACCCACGTGCATCGCAAAAAAGACCCGGAACGGCTGCAAGAGCAGCTGCTGGAAGCCGCTAGTATCATCGCAGCCAAAGATGGGATTGCCGCGCTGTCGTTAAACGCCGTCGCCAAACAGGCTGGGGTCAGCAAGGGCGGGCTGCTACACCACTTTCCCGGCAGGCAGGAGCTAATCCACGCGCTGTTTATTCGCCTGCTGGCCGTGATGGATCGCGGCATTATGGCGCTAATGGCCGAGGACGATAACCCACGCGGGCGCTTCTCCCGGGCCTATCTGATGTACCTGGCAGGCATCAGTGAAAGCGACACCAGCCGTCAATTGGCCCTGCTGTCGCTGGCCATGCCGCATGAAATGGTGTTGCGTAAATGCTGGCGGGACTGGGTGCTGCAACATCTGGCCAACGCCGATGAACTGGATCGCAGCTACGTAGGTAACTTGGTGCGCTATGGTGCAGACGGCCTATGGCTTTCTGAACTCACGGAAGGAGTCACTATGACGCCGGAAGAGCGGCTTGCATTGGTGACGAGGCTGGCGGCAATGACCTTCGAGGAGCTTTAACCTCCGCGGTTCGCGGGCAGCCAATCACCCAGGGGCGATAATGAAATACAAAATTAATGCCTTTCTTATTTATGACGCCACCGAAGGCTCGCTAAAGCTGGACGACGGCGGCAAGTCAGATAGCCAGCTCACCATCACTGCCAACGCCCTGCTGTTCTTCATGATCCAGCATCCTGGCGTGATCAGCCGCGATACGGTGATGCAGCGAGTGTGGGACGACAACGGGCTGATGTCCTCCAACAGCAACCTGAACCAGTACCTGAGCATCCTGCGTAAAGCCTTCCGCCGTTATGGCATTGAGAACGTGATCGTCACCGTGGCCAGGGGCCGGCTAGAAATCAACCCAGAGCTGACGATCGAGGTGATCGATGATTCCTTGGTGCATCCGGTGATACATGCCAGCGAACATCAATCCTCTGCCGAGATGGCTCCAGAACCAACGCCGGTAGCGGCGGTCATCACCAGCAACGATCGCTACTGGGGTTATGCCGGGGCGATGATATCCCTGCTAGCCATCGCGCTGTTCGGCTGGTCATGGAGTAACAACGGCAGCCTGACCCCTCTCACCTTCACCCCCGTCGCGCAGGACCCCATTGAGGTGTTATCCACCGACACCATGATAAATCCAAGAATGCGCGACAATTACCTGAAAAACTTTATTGCCGTCAAAGAAAAAAAGAACATCAAGTATGATAAAGACGAACGTTTTCTGTTCTTTTATGGTGATAAGCTGCAATCCAACGGTTTAGGTCGGACGTTTCTCGCACACTGTGCCAAACATCAAGATAATACATTCAGCTACTGCGATAACTATTTTTATTATTCATGGAAATAAATTATGAAAACAATCGGCTGGGGGAGAAGGCTGTTTGCCGTCTCTATCATATTGCTACTGGTCTCACTATTTATCACCGTTAAGCAGAATGTTATCCGGCGCGATGATATTTTAAACTGCTCAACCAAAGCCATTATGCATTTTGAAGACACCGTCACTGAATCCGTTAACGTCAATATTCACTTTAACTTTAATGCCAAAGGTAAAGGTTCGATCGTGGTGGAAGGATATTCAGACTCCGAGGCAGGCTGGCTTTATTTGCAACGCTACGTACAGTTTGATTATACCAGCAAGCGCGTTTCCCCCGGCGCCCGCTATTATCAGATCAACCGCTGGGTTTCCAGCAAGTCCTCTATCGATCAATCACCCGATGTGATCTTCGATTACTTTATGCGGGAAATGTCAGACAGCCACGACGGCCTGCAATTGGCAATGGGGAAAATCAATGCCGACACCGTGCTGCTCAGTTCGATCAACTCCCCATTGTTTATCTGCGCGTTAAAACCCGGCAGCCAGTTAGAATAACGCCCGTTCCCCAGCAAAGCTGTTCCCCCTTGTCATAAGCCTCTGGCCTGCCTCTCATTATCCAAAAAACCGCCCCTGATAGTCATAATGCCTGTCGGTTATTCGACGATCGCTATTTCCCCCACCGCCAATCCTCGCCCCAAAAAGGAGAGGGAGCTAGTACGGTGATATCAGTAACAACGGCGGTCAATATGTATCACGTGAAGCTACTCAAATAGCCACGGCAAAAACCTGCGCTACTCCACAGTCTGCAAGCCCCTCCGCTACCTAAAAAACCCATTTGAATACCATAGATTTAACATTCTTTTCCGCCCTTAAGTGAATGCCAAAACCCGCCATTTCTTGCCAGGGAGCAGAACTATTCTCGGGCTGATTATCAGAGCAAACAGATAAACAGGGGATAAATAGAGGCTTATTATCAGAACAAAAAACTAAATAGATATCGATTAATGAATTTATATTTTGAATAACCACCGGAGGGGTATAGTGCCCTTAGCCGTCGGAAACCTTGATCCCCTCATGGCCGAACGGCACAGCAGATGACAACTCATAAACCGGCTTTGTGGAGGAAACAACAATGGGTGATGCATTAGGCTTAATCGAAACCAAAGGGTTGGTGGCCTGTATTGAAGCGGCGGATGCCATGTGCAAGGCGGCCAACGTCGAACTGATCGGCTATGAAAACGTCGGTTCCGGCCTGGTCACCGCCATGGTGAAAGGTGACGTCGGTGCGGTAAAAGCCGCCGTCGATTCCGGCGTGGAATCCGCACAACGCGTGGGTGAAGTAGTGACTTCACTGGTTATCGCCCGCCCACACAACGACATCAACAAAATCGTGATTAAGCACAAAGCGTAAACAGCGCATCAAGGAGAACGGATCATGGGTGACGCATTAGGATTGATTGAAACCAAAGGGCTGGTGGCCTGTATTGAAGCCGCCGATGCGATGTGCAAAGCGGCCAACGTGGAGCTGATCGGCTATGAGAACGTCGGTTCCGGCCTGGTTACCGCGATGGTGAAAGGCGACGTGGGCGCGGTCAAGGCGGCGGTGGATTCCGGTATCGAATCGGCCAAACGCGTGGGTGAAGTGGTTACCTCACTGGTCATTGCCCGCCCGCATAACGATATCCAGAAAATCATCTCGCAGTACAAAATCACCGAATAACAAGGAATTCACTGATGAAAGATGCACTCGGATTGATCGAAACCAAAGGGTTGGTGCCCGCCATCGAAGCCGCCGATGCCATGTGTAAGGCCGCCAATATTGAACTGATTGGCTATGAAAACGTCGGCTCCGGCCTGGTCACCGTGATGGTGAAAGGCGACGTGGGTGCCGTTAACGCAGCGGTGGAATCCGGTATTGAAGCTGCCAGCCGAATTGGCGAAGTGATTTCATCCCGGGTTATTGCACGCCCACATAATGATATTGAGAAAATTGCCTCACAGCATAAGGCGTAATTCAGCCTGATCACCGGCGGTGGCAGATAAGTACTCTACCCGATTGCAGCAAGTAAAAAATTAAACTCCTATTCAGGGGAATAGACTAATGACCACATTAGATCCGGATTTACAATCCATTCAGCAGGCTCGCACGCTGATTAAAAATGCCAAACAGGCACAATTGCTGTTTGCCAAATATTCACAGGAAAAGATCGACGGCATTATTAAACATATTGCCAGCGAAGCGGCCAGGCATGCCGAAGAATTGGCGAAGATGGCCCATGAAGAAACCGGCTTCGGCAATTGGCAAGACAAGGTGTTAAAAAACATTTTCGCCTCTGAAAAAGTTTTTGAGCATATTAAGGATTTAAAAACCGTCGGTATTATTCGTGACGACCAGCAGAATAAAGTGATGGACGTGGGCGTCCCGTTAGGGATTATTACTGCCCTGGTGCCGTCCACCAACCCAACCTCAACTATTTTCTATAAAACGCTGATCGCGCTGAAGGCCGGGAACGCCATTATTTTCTCCCCGCACCCTAATGCGCGCCAGTGCAGCCAGCGGGCGATTGAAATCGTCAAGCAGGCTGCGCTTCAGGCCGGTGCCCCAGCAGGTATCGTTGACGGCCTGACCCAGCTGACGCTGGAAGCCACCAAAGCTCTGATGCACAGCAAAGACGTCGCGCTGATCCTGGCTACTGGCGGCGAAGGCATGGTTCGTGCGGCCTATAGCTCCGGCACGCCAACCATCAGCGGTGGCCCAGGCAACGGCCCGGCGTTTATCGAACGCAGCGCCAATATCCAGCAGGCGGTGAAAGACATCATCACCAGCAAGACCTTCGATAATGGCGTGATCTGCGCCTCTGAGCAGTCGATCATCGTGGAAAAGTGCATCTATCAGGATGTACACCGCGAGTTGCTGGCTCAGGGCTGCTACTTCATGAACGACGATGAATCTGCCCGCCTGGCCAATATCCTGTTACGCCCGAACGGCATGATTAATCCTGAAGTGGTGGGCAAAACCGCCATCTACCTCAGTGAACGCGCCGGGTTCTGCGTACCTGCGACCACCAGGGTGCTGATTTCATTGCAAAACAGCGTCTCGCGTAAAAACCCTTACGCCCGTGAAAAACTCTGCCCGGTGCTGGGGCTGTACATCGAAGAAGACTGGATGAGCGCCTGTGACCGCGTGGTGGAGTTGCTCACCAACGAAGGCCTGGGGCATACGCTGGTCATCCACACCCAGAACCAGCAGGTGATCCGCGAGTTTGCGCTGCAAAAACCGGTGCACCGCATCCTGATCAATACGCCCGCCGCGCTTGGAGGCATTGGCGCAACCACGAATCTTATACCTGCGTTAACGCTCGGTTGCGGTGCCGTCGGTGGCGGCTCCAGCTCGGACAACGTCGGCCCGATGAACCTGCTGAACGTACGTAAAGTCGGCTATGGCGTTCGTAGCATCGAGGATCTGCGCCAACCACAACCCGCAGCTCAGCCGTGCAGCGCGCCAATCAACCATAGCACCAGCATCTTCGACGATAACCGCTTTGCAGCTCCAACGGCGGCGGTAACCCCGCAGGCCGCACCGGCACCGCTGTATGCCCAGGGCGACGATCGTTTCGGGGCGGTCACCCGCGCAGTGGTTAACGCCGCAGCCAATGACATCACCGAAGAAAACGTCGAACGGATCATTACTGAAGTGCTTGGACGCCTGTCCCGGTAACACATCAAACAAGGGTGAAAACATGCTCCTCGCAAAGGTAACCGGCCATGTGGTGGCCACACAGAAAAGTGACGAACTACGCGGCAGTAACCTGCTGCTGGTCACTGCGCTGGGTGACGACCTGGAAGCCATCAAAGATCGCACCTACGTTGCCGTCGATAGCGTCGGTGCCGGTGAAAACGATCTGGTGTTGGTGGAAGAGTATTTCGCACTGAGTAAAGACCGCTACAAGGCCATGTCGATCGTTGCCATTGTTGAGAAGGTTCACCGGGAGCGTTAAGAGTAAGAGGAAGTAGGCATGAATGAGTTTCTGATTAAGCCAAAAATCCATTTCGGTGAGGATGCGCTGCTCGCGCTGAGCAGCTTGCCTGGACGCTCGGCGTTTTTGGTCACCGATCAGGCGATGGTGAAGTTTGGCTTGGCCGAGCGGGTAACCAGCCTGCTCCAACAGCAACAGATCCGCTGCCGTCAGTATGACGAGGTGGCCTCAGACCCGGATATTTCCGCCATCGTCAGCGGCATGAAGCTGATGGATGACGACTACCCGGATCTGGTGATTGCCTTGGGCGGCGGCTCGGTCATCGATGCCGCCAAGGCGGTGATGTATGCGCTGTGGCATTGCCGTAAAGACAGCGGCCGTAGCAAGCCTTGTTTTGTCGCCATCCCCACCACCAGCGGCACCGGTTCCGAAGTCACCAGCTTCTCGGTGATCAAGTCCCGCAGCCAAAAGCTGGTGTTGGTGGACGAGTTCATGCTGCCCGACATCGCCATCCTCGATCCTCAGCTAGTGAAGTCGGTGCCGGCCAGTATTACCGCCGATACCGGGATGGATGTGCTGTGCCACGCCCTGGAGGCCTATGTCTCCCGCAAGGCCAGCGACTTCAGCGATGCGATGGCCGAAAAAGTGGTGCAGATGGTATTCGGCCACCTGCTGACCTGCTACCAACAGGGCAGCAATCTGCCTGCACGGGAAAAAATGCATAACGCTTCATGCATGGCTGGAATGGCATTCACCAACGCATCGTTGGGCATTACCCACAGCCTGGCGCACGCCCTCGGCGGCATGTTTGGTATACCGCATGGCCGAGCCAATGCGCTGCTGATGACCTCGGTGGTCGCCTTCAATGCCGACGTTGACGGCAACTGCGACACCCCGGCCGCGCACAAATATGCCGCTCTGGCGCGCCTGTTGGGGCTGCCAAGCACCTCGGTACGCGATGGCGTCAATAGCCTGCTGGTGGCGATCGAAACGCTGAAACAGGAAATGCAGCTACCGGCCAATCTGCAAGCCGCAGGGGTGGAGGAACACCGCTTCCAGGTTTGCCTTGGCGAACTGGCCACGCAGGCGTTGCACGACAGTTGCACGCCAACCAACCCGCGCGACGTTAACGCGGCAGATTTGGAGAAACTGTACCGCCTCGCCTACAGCGGCGGCCCGGTACAGCTTCAATAACGCACTCATTACAGTCAACGGATTTTGCCAATTTGTGTGAAAGCCGCAGGACATCAGGAGAGATTTGAACATGGCCCATTATTCACTGACGCCACGCGTAAAACTGCTGGCAGAAAGACTCTTATCCCAAAACAGCACCATCAGCACCGAACGTGCCGCCATTCTGGAAACGCTGGGTGGCGATGTGGCCGGCATGCCGCAGTTGGTCAAGAATGCCAAGCTGTTCAATGAGCTGGTCAAGCAACTGCCCGGCTACATCGGCCCCGATGAGCTGATCATCGGCAGCCAATCCTCCACCCCGCGCGCCGCCGTGTTCCACAGCGAAAGCGAACTGCGCAGTCCTTCGGCCTTCACCGCCTTTGGCCAGACCTCACCGGACTATCTGGCGGTGATCACCAAAGGGCTGTTCGCCATCGAGGCCGAAATGGAAGACCGTGCCAGAAGCATCGGCAGCGCCGTCAGCCGTTCCGGGCTGGACGAGGTCAACCAATGCCGCGCCATGATCTACGCCTGCAATGCGGCGATGCATCTGGCGCAGAAACTGGCCAGCAAGGCCGAAAACATGGCGGCGGTAGAAAACCATCCGTACCGCAAGGCGGAGCTGCAGGAAGCGGCTGCCATGCTGAAAAAAGTACCGGCTTACGGGGCCAGCAGCTTTAAAGAGGCTTGCCAGTCGTTCTACTTCTTCCAGTTGGCGCTGCATCTGGAAAACGGCAGCTACGCGGTTTATCCAGGCGGCTTCGACAAGCTGCTGTACAGCTTCTATCAGCAAGACGTCACCCGTGGCGTGCTGACGCCGGAGCAGGCTTATGAAATCGTCGAGTGCCTATGGCTGAAGCTGTGCGAGCTTTCCGAAGTGCGCGCACCACGTGAGCTGGATGGCTACCCGATGTTTGACGCCATGCTGCACGGCGTGCGCCTCGACGATCCGGCATTGGTGATCAACGATCTGTCCGCTATGTTGCTGGCAGCCCGCAGCAATCTGATGACGCTCAACAACAACCTGCAGGTAAAACTGTTTGCTGGCCAGGCGGGTGCTCGCCCGCAGTACACTGCGCCATCGACCCCGTTCGTGGCGGCCTCCGCGCAAGACGTGGCAACGCACAAACTGATGGAAGGGCTGACGCCGCGCCTGCAACGCCTGCGTGACAACTACCTCGATGCTCGCCCTAGCGTCTCTATCTATCGCGCCATCACCTTTACCGAGATGGCAAAAAACAACCCGGGTCTGCCAACCATTCTGCTGCGCGCCAAGTCTTTCCGTGCCGCCTGTGAAACCGCGCCGATCCTGATCCAGCAAGATGAGCTGATCGTCGGCCATCCGTGCGGCAAACCACGTGCTGGGGCATTCTCACCGGATATCGCCTGGCGCTGGGTACGTGACGAGCTGGATACCATGGGCACCCGTCCGCAGGATCCGTTCGTTATCTCCGAGGCCGACAAGAAGACGATCCGTGAAGAGATCGTGCCATTCTGGGAAGGCCGTTCGCTCGATGAGATCTGTGAAGCACAGTACCGCGAAGCGGGCGTTTGGGCCTTCAGCGGCGAAACCTTTGTCAGCGATCTTTCCTACCACCAGATTAACGGCGGCGGCGACACCTGCCCAGGCTACGACATCCTGCTGTTCACCAAAGGGATGAACGGCATCAAGGCCGATGCCCAGCAGCACCTCGCGGCGCTGAGCATGGAAAACCCGGCAGATATCGACAAGATCTACTTCTACAAAGCGGCCATTGAGACCTGTGACGGCGTGGTGGCCTACGCCAAGCGCATCGCCGACAAGGCCCGTGAACTGGCAGCCGTTGAGCAAGATCCGGCACGCCGTGCGGAACTGCTGACCATCGCAGAAACCAACGAGAACGTCCCTGCCAACCCACCGAAGACCCTGCAAGAAGCGCTGCAAAGCATCTGGACGGTGGAGTCGCTGTTTGAAGTGGAAGAGAACCAGACCGGGCTGTCGCTGGGCCGTCTGGATCAGTATTGCTACCCGATGTATCAGGCCGATATCGAATCTGGCCGTCTGACGCAGGAACAGGCGCTGGAACTGTTGCAGGCCTTCATCATCAAGTGTGCCGAACTGATGTGGATGTCCAGCGAACTGGGCGCCAAGTACTTCGCCGGTTACCAGCCGTTTATCAACCTGACCATCGGCGGGCAGAAACGCAGCGGCGGCGATGCCTGTAACGATTTGACCTACCTGATCATGGACGCCGTACGCTTTGTCAAAGTGTACCAGCCGTCACTGGCCTGTCGTATCCATAACCAGTCACCGCAGAAGTACATGGAGAAGATCGTCGACGTGGTGAAAGCGGGTATGGGCTTCCCGGCCTGCCACTTTGATGATTCGCACATCAAGATGATGCTGCGCAAGGGCTTCGACTTTGAAGACGCGCGCGACTACTGCCTGATGGGTTGTGTAGAGCCGCAAAAATCCGGCCGCATCTATCAGTGGACCTCCACCGGCTATACCCAATGGCCGATTGCCATCGAGTTCGTGCTCAACCGTGGCCGCATGGTGCTGTTCGACAGCTATCAAGGCTTGGATACCGGTGAGCTGAGTACCCTGAAAACCTACGAAGAGTTCGACAATGCGGTGAAGGCGCAGATCGCGCACATCGTCAAACTGTCGGCTATCGGTACCGTCATCAGCCAGCGTGTGCACCGCGACGTGGCGCCCAAACCGCTGATGTCGCTGTTGGTGGAAGGCTGTATGGAACAGGGTAAAGACGTGGCCGCCGGTGGCGCGGTGATCAACCACGGCCCAGGGCTGATCTTCTCCGGTCTGGCGACCTATGTCGACTCCATGGCCGCGATCCGCAAGCTGGTGTATCAGGATGGCAAATACACCCTGGAGCAGATCCGTGACGCGCTGCTGGCCAACTTTGAAGGCTTTGAACAGCTGCGCCGCGACTGTCTGAATGCGCCGAAGTACGGCAATGACGATGACACGGTCGATCAGTACGCGCTGGACATCACCGAGTGGACCGAGCGCGAGTGCCGCAAGTACAAGATGCTCTACTCCACGCTGAGCCACGGCACCCTGTCGATTTCCAACAACACGCCGATCGGTGAACTGACCGCCGCAACGCCAAACGGCCGCTTGGCCTGGATGCCACTCTCCGACGGGATCAGCCCGACGCAGGGCGCGGACAAGCAGGGCCCAACTGCCATCATCAAGTCCGTCAGCAAGATGAACGTGGAAACCATGAACATCGGCATGGTGCACAACTTCAAGTTCCTCAAAGGGCTGCTCGATACCCCGGAAGGCAAGAACGGGCTGATCACCCTGCTGCGTACCGCGTCCATTCTGGGCAACGGCCAGATGCAGTTCAGCTACGTGGATAATGAAGTGTTGAAACAGGCACAGGTAGAGCCAGAGAAATATCGCGACCTGATCGTCCGCGTGGCCGGTTACAGCGCCTACTTCGTCGAGCTATGCAAAGAAGTTCAGGACGAAATCATCAGCCGTACGGTCATTGAGAAGTTCTGACCTTAGCCTTGGATAAGACAGGGACGTCTTATCCCATCAGCCTTCGAAGAAAGGGGAAAATAGTATGGATAACACGCTGGAGAAAAAGGGCCGGATATTCAATATCCAGAAATACTCGATCTATGACGGAGACGGTATTCGCACCCTGATTTTTTTCAAAGGTTGTAACATCCTCTGCGCCTGGTGCGCCAACCCCGAGGGGCTCACCAGCAATTTCCAGGTGATGTATTCACATGATTTGTGCGTTGACTGTGGGCAATGTGTTGATGTCTGCCCGGTGGGGATCCATTCCCAGCGCCAAAACACACAAGGCGATCTCAAGCACCACCTCGATCGCAACATAGACTGCATCGGTTGCCGCAAATGCGAAGAAGTCTGCATCTCCGGCGCGCTGGACATCATGGGCAAGGACGTCACGGTGCAGGAGTTGATGGATATCATCCTGCAGGACGTCGATTTCTATCATGCCTCTGGCGGTGGCGTCACCCTGGGCGGTGGCGAGCTGAGCCTGCAAACCGACTTTGCAGCCGCGCTGCTGACCGAATGCAAAAAACAGATGATCAACACCGCCATCGAAACCAATGGCACCACCACTTTAGCCAATTATGAAAAGCTGGCGACCTGCACCGACATGTTCCTGTTCGATATCAAGCATATCGATAGCGCACGGCATAAAGCGTTGTTTGGCGTCGGCAACGAGGGCGTAAAAAGAAACCTGGAGCGCCTGGTGGAACTGGGCAGCCATATCGTGGTGCGCATGCCTTTGGTACGCGGCTATAACGATTCTTACGATGCCATCACCGGTGCCATTGACTATGTCATGGCCCTGGCACGCAAAGGCAATATCAGCCGCATCGACGTTTTACCTTATCACCAACTGGGTAAAAACAAATACCAGCGGCTCGACATGATCTATCCGGTCAAAGACGACCCAAGTTACAGCAATGAAGAACTGGACCAACTGGCGGCTTTTTTCCAGCGCTTTGACTTTGATATCCGCCTGGTAAGGCACTAAGGAGATGGAGATGAACTTAAGCCTGGGAGTGATTGAAACCTATGGCCTGACCGCCGCGATCCACGCGGCCGATGCGGCCTGTAAATCCGCTGCGGTAACGGTACTGGGATACAAGAAGATTGGTTCCGGCCTGGTTAGCGTGTTCTTTGCCGGGGAAATCAGCGCGGTGAAAACCGCCATCGACAGCGGTGTGGCAGTGATCAAACAACCGGCGTTTATCAAAGGCCAGTTGGTGATTGCCCGCCCGGAAAAACAGGTTGTCGCGCTGCTGACCGGGCTGAAAGGCAAGGAGCTTACGCCGCCAGCGGCCAAAGTACAGCAAGAAACGCCTGCGCCAGTAGCAGAAGTGGCCGCCCCGCAGGCAGAGGCCGCAGCGCCGGTAGTCGAAGCCCCTGTTGCCGACAACAAACCCGCACGCACCGGCGGCAAGAAAGAGTCTAAATAACCGTACAGCTTCTGAGATCGGGTAGGAATAACAGTATGTTTAATGAGTCGTTACTGGAAAGGATCCGCCATAACCTGGCAGAGAACTATGCTTCTCCCACCGGCATCGCCATCCCGGTTGGGGTCTCTAACCGGCATGTCCATCTGTCGCAGCAGGATATTGAAACGCTGTTTGGTGCCGGTTATCGGCTGACGCCATGCAAAGAGCTACGCCAGCCTGGGCAGTTCGCCGCGAAAGAGTGCGTGATGATCGTCGGCCCAAAAGGCTCGCTCTCCAAGGTGCGGGTGCTGGGGCCTGCGCGCGAATGTACTCAGTTGGAAATCTCCAAGGCGGACTGCTTTACCCTGGGGCTGAAGGCTCCGGTACGCGAATCCGGCAATCTGAACGCCTCTGGTGACGCCATGCTGGCTGGCCCGGCGGGCTACGTTTCGCTGCATTCACAGGTGATTTGTGCCCAGCGCCATATCCATATGAACCCGCAGGATGCCGCCAGGTTGGGCGTGCAGAACGGGCAGAAGGTGCGGGTGAAAGCGGCAGGCGTGCGTGGGCTGATCTTTGACGAAGTCATCGTGCGGATCAAAGCCAGTTTTGCTCTGGAACTGCACATTGATACCGATGAAGCCAACGCCGCCGGGCTGGCTTCCGGTGACAACGTGGTTATCGTTCCCTAAGGCGGCAAATATGATGCAGCGTGAAATCATCGATAAGTTGGTCAGTGAAGTGCTCTCACGGATGCGGCCACGGGCGTTGGTGTTGTTAACCGCAGCGGATGGTTACCACGAAATTATCCGCGCGCGCTTGCAGCACTGCCAGGCGTTCTCGCCGGTGATCCTGTTTAGCGATAATGCCCGGCAGTTTCACGCAGAAACAGATTGGAGCCAACTAGGGCCAATCACTTCGCTGGCGGAAATCAGTCAAACCGGCGCGTTGGATAATATTGAGCGGGTATTAATTCCTTTTCTCGATTTCGCGACGGCGGCAGAAGTGGCCAATGGTTTATTACAGTCTGATGCTGCCCGGTTTATTCATCTGGCTCGAATGAGCGGCAGGCCAATTATGGCGCTGGATTATAACTGCAACCCGAACAGCGAATTAAATCAGCTGAAAGGCCTGAGCCGCGCAGGGGAAAACGCCCCTCAGGCAGATTATCTGCCAAAGCTGGCGGCACAAGGCATTGAGCTCTGTACGTTGGATCGGATGCTATCGGCCCAGCCCGCAGCCACGGAGCCTTTGGCAGCGCCGCCACAAGCCTACGTAACGCTTAGCGAACTCAAGCGGCTCAATGGTCGTTCACCACCGGGAGCCAAGCTGACCGATTTGGCATTGGAATATAGCCGAGGGAAAAAATAACCAAGCTTCAAAATTTCACTTTATATCAATAATTATTAATCAGGAGCGAACTCTATGTCTACCAAGGCAAAAGCATGGGTATGGATGTTATTGGTCATCTTCTCCGAGACCTCGGCCACCTCAACCTTAAAAATGTTTGATAACAGCGAAGGTACCACCAAGACGTTATTACTCGGCTTGATCGTAGTGTTGTACTGCGTTTGTTATTACTCGTTATCCAACGCGGTGAAATACATTCCTGTCGGCCTGGCTTACGCCACCTGGTCAGGCACCGGGATTTTACTGGTCTCTAGCCTGGGCATGGTGTTTTACGGCCAGCACCCTGATATGCCAGCCATTATCGGCATGATCGTGATTGCCAGCGGCATCGTGATCATGAACCTCTTCTCCAAAATGGGCTCCTCCGAAGAATAAGGGTATCAACTATGTTTAACATTGGCTTCTTGTGGCTGGCACTGTCGATTGGTTCAGAAATCACCGGGACCTCGATGATCAAAAAAACCAACAACTTTAAAAAGCTGGGGCCTTCGGTGCTGGTGATTAGCGCTTACTGCCTGTGCTATTTCGCCCTGACCAAAGCGATGGGGTTTATCCCGGTGGGCGTCGCCTACTCGCTGTGGTGCGGCTTTGGCATCGTCGGGGTGACCTTCGTTTCCATGCTGCTCTACAAGCAGAAACCGGATCTCCCTGCCATCTTCGCCATGGCGCTGATCATCGGCGGTGGCGTCATCATGAATATCTTCTCGCAGATGTAAGATCTCAGCCCCTTGCAGCGCAGCGGCAACGTTGCACTGTAGGGGGCTGATTGACGCCATCAATAAGTAATGCTGGCTAATGATTTGACGCTGCATAATCCAGATATGTAATAGTTGCAGTCACGTATTTTGCAAGACAATATCTAATTTCGGAACGGTGTTTCATTATTAGGGATAAATCATGCAAAGAAATATCAAGTCATTATCAGCTATGGCGATTTTTCTGCTGGCCCTGACGGGTTGTGATAACTCGGATGGTAGTGTCGCCTCTCCTGTTGAGCCAGTTAAACCCGTTGTTCCCCCTGAAACTGAGAAACCTGTCGCTGACCGCAGTGGTGCCTGGCCTGCCTCAGCCCTTAACGATCCAGAATTAGCCGGGAAAGAACCGGTAATGCCTGAAGTCTGTCAAACACTCTCAGCCGAACTGAACCAGAATGCCAAAGGGCTACTGGATGAAGCCATTGATGCTGACGTGAATAATTCCCAACCCGATACCCAACGTATTCAAGCAGCGATCGACGCCTGCACCACCGGTGCCGTTAAACTGGTCGCTGGCAGTAACGAAGAGAATGCGTTCTTGAGCGGCCCACTTACACTAAAAAGTGGCGTCACGCTCTGGGTAGATCAAGGGATCACCCTGTTTGCCTCACGTAGCCCGGTGGATTACCAGATTGCCGGTAAGAATAACTGCGGCGAAACCGCCAGTGCCGATAATGGCTGTAACGCATTGATTACCGCCACCGATGCGATAAACAGCGGCGTGATTGGTGAAGGTATTATCGACGGACGAGGGGGAGCAGTGCTCACCAGCGGAAAATATGCCGATATCCTGACCTGGTGGGATGTGGGCGCATTAACCAAAACCGTTTCCGGCGCCAATCAGAACAACCCGCGGCTAATTCAGGTCACCAACAAGAATTCCGCCAAGCCGACCAGCCAGAACTTCACGCTGTATAAGATCACCTTACAGAATGCACCCAAATTCCACTTTGTCCCCAGTGGGGTCAATGGAGTGGTCGTCTGGGGCGTGAAGGTGTTAACGCCTTCACTGGCCTATACGGTTCCAGGCTATGATTGCCCGAAAGGGACAACCCCTGCGACATCGGGTTCCCCTAACTATACCCGAGCAAGCACCTGCTTTACCCCGGATACGACCAAGAACACCGACGCGATCGATCCTGGCCAATCGCAGAATGTCCTGATTGCCTATAACCACATCAGTACCGGTGATGACGGTATCGCCATCAAAGCCCATAGCAGCAATGCCTGTGTCCCACCGATTGCCGAAAAGTATGCAGGGCAGTTGCCTATTTATACCGTCAGCAACGTCAAAATTCTGCATAACCGCCTTTACTTCACCCATGGCATGTCAATCGGCAGTGAAACCGACTGCGCGGTCAAAGACGTGGAGATTCGGGATATGAGCATTGACGGCCATGATGCTGACTTTGCCGTCGGCGTGCGTATCAAAACCGATATGAGCGTTGGAGGAGAAGTGAGGAACATCAACTATGATGGCATTTGTATCCGCCGCGCTCAGGAAGCGCTGACCATAGATACCTATTACAGCAAAAAAACCGGCCAGGCCTACCCCGATATTCAAGATGTCACCATCAAAAATTACCACTATGTGGATACGCCAGACTCCATTTATAACGGAGATAACGTTCGGGTCACCTTACGGGGCTTCAGCTCTGATGGCCAGGATCTGCCATTAAGAAATATTGTGCTCGATAACACCGTGTTTGACAGCTCACCACAGTTGGCTAGCAAAGCCTCGACAACAATCCCTGCCGCACCTTCTTATGCCCAGATCCTGATGGGACCTGGCCCGGTATCCCTGGCGGATCTGCTGTTGGAGGCCGCGGACAACGGTGCCGCAGAGTTTGAAGTGCTGGATAACCGTAATGGATCCGAAGAGCCTTACGATTGCCGCGAAGCCTTTGCACTTTTCCCTTCTAGCGCCTCTGCACTCTAAGCGAAAAACGGGCAGGATCTCTCCCACCCGTCTTTCCTCTGCTGCGGTGACTAACACATCGCGGCTTTGATTTGCATACAGGCCCAGTCTATTGGGCCTGACTATTTCCGCTTCAGCAGCAAAACAAGGCTGATCAACAGGAACAGCAAGCTCGGCAGCAGGGCACCCAGAATTGGCGGCATGCTGTACACCATGCTCAGCGGGCCGAAGATCTGATCCAGCACGTAGAACAGGAAGCCGAAGCTGATACCGATCACCACTCGCACGCCCATCGGCACGCTACGCAGTGGGCCAAAGATAAACGACAGCGCCATCAGCATCATCACCGCCACCGACAGCGGCGAGAAGATCTTGCTCCACATATTCAGCTGGTAACGGCTGGCCTCCTGGCCACTCTGCTTGAGGTATTTCACATAGTTGTGCAAGCCGCTGATGGAAAGCGAATCCGGATCCAACGCCACCACGCCCAGCTTGTCCGGGGTCAGGTTGGTTTTCCACACCCCTGTCAGCGTCTGGGTACTGGTGACCTGATTCGGATTGGTCAGATCGGAAGTATCCACCTGCGAAAGCTGCCACGCGCCGTCTTCAAAATCTGCGGTACCGGCATAGCGAACCGTCTCTAACCGGCGCTGATCGTTGAAGTGGTAAATGTTGACGCCAGCCAGCTCTTTTTCACCTGCCACCCGTTCGATGTAGATAAAGTCGTTGCCGTCCTTCGCCCACAGGCCGCTCTTGGTAGAGAGCAGCGAGCCACCGTACATTTGCTGCGCACGGTAGTTACGCGCCATCTGTTCGCCCTGCGGTGCCACCCATTCGCCGATTGCCATCGTCAGCAAGACCAGCGGAATAGCGGTTTTCATCACCGACCCAGCAATCTGCAGCCGAGTGAAGCCAGAAGCTTGCATCACCACCAGTTCGCTACGCGTAGCCAGGGTGCCCAAACCGAGCAATGCCCCTAGCAGCGCCGCCATCGGGAAGAAGATCTCAATATCCTTTGGCACGCTGAGCAGGGTATAGACCCCCGCGCCCAGCGCCGAGTATTCACCCTGCCCGACTTTACGCAGCTGATCGACAAACTTGATGATGCCGGAAAGCGAAACCAGCATGAACAGCGTCATCATGATGGTGTTGAAAATCGTTTTACCGATATAACGGTCCAGTACACCAAACATCAGGCCGCTCCTCTCAGGCGTGCACGCAGTTTGCGCATCGGCACGGTATCCCACAGGTTAAGTGCCAGAGCAATCGCGAAGTACGCCAGGTTCACCAGCCACATCCACACCAACGGATCCAGCTTGCCCTTACCGGCATTGGAACGCAGCGAGGTCTGCAGCAGGAAGAAGATCAGATACAGCAGCATCGCTGGCAACATGCTCAGCACTCGGCCTTGGCGCGGGTTGACCACGCTAAGCGGCACCACCAGCAGCGCCATCAGCACCACGGAAACCACCAGCGTCAGACGCCAGTGGAATTCGGCGCGCGCATCCGGTTCATTCGATTCCCACAACGTGCGCATCGACATCTGCTCGGACTGGGTATTATCGATAGTGACCGACTGATGGCCGATAACCGCTTTATAGTCGGTGAAGTCGGTAATGCGGAAATCACGCAGCAGCGCGGTGCCTTCAAACCGGGTGCCTTTGTCCAGCGTGACAACCTGCGAGCCATCGCGGCCCTGATTGATCATTCCATGCTCGGCCACCACCACCGAAGGGCGTTGGTTACCGTTCGGGCGCAGCTGCGCCAGGAACACGTCGTTGAAGGTGTTGCCCTTTACGCTGCCGACAAACAGCACAGCGTTACCATCCTGTGAGGGCTGGAACTGCCCTTCAGCCAGCCCGGCAATGCTGGGGTTGGCTTTGGCTTCGGCAATCACTTCGTCCTGATGGCTGGCCGCCCATGGCCCGACCCAGAAGACGTTTACCGCAGCCACCGCCGAGGTAAAGATCGCCAACACCATAGCGGCAATGATCAGGGTCCGTTTCCCCAGACCGCAGGCGTGCATAACGGTGATTTCGCTTTCGGTATACAACCGACCAAGCGTCATCAAGAGGCCAAGAAACAGGCTTAAGGGCAAGATTAGCTGCGCCATCTTCGGCACACCCAATGCAAGCAGGGATAAGACTAAATTTGTCGGGATATTGCCGTCTACCGCATCACCTAACACCCTGACCAGGTTCTGACAAAAGAAGATCAGAAGCAGGATAAACAGGATGGCAATTTGGCTCTTCAGCGTTTCCCGTACCAGATATCTAATGATGATCACGCTTATTACGCCTGTGAAAACTTGTCTTTTTGCAGGAAAATCGATAGTTTCATCGCTAATCCGCCATTTTTTCTCATCATGTGGCAACCTTCACAGCTAAAATAGTATTAGAACATCAAGCTGTTTGGCCTTCCTATAGGAACAGACCTATAGTAGCCAAAACAGAACGTTTACGCCGTTCAGGTTAACCTAGTTAGTTAACTCAATGACGGAAGATCTTGGCGGAGCAGATCATTCTAGCCGTAGCTTTCGTCGTTGTCTTTAAGATTCAGGAGAGTGCATGGAGTTCAGTGTAAAAAGCGGTAGCCCGGAAAAACAGCGCAGCGCCTGTATTGTAGTAGGTGTTTTCGAACCACGCCGCCTGTCACCTATCGCAGAACAGCTCGACAAAATCAGTGATGGTTATATCAGCGCACTACTGCGCCGGGGCGAACTGGAAGGCAAAGTCGGGCAGACGTTACTGCTGCACCATGTGCCGAACATTCTCTCCGAACGCATCCTGCTGATTGGCTGTGGCAAAGAGCGCGAGCTCGATGAACGCCAGTACAAGCAGGTGATCCAGAAAACCATCAATACCCTTAACGACACCGGTTCCATGGAGGCCGTCTGCTTCCTGACAGAACTGCACGTCAAAGGCCGCAATACTTACTGGAAGGTGCGCCAGGCGGTAGAAACTGCCAAAGAAACGCTCTACACCTTCGATCAGTTGAAGAGCAACAAGGTGGAGCCACGTCGCCCGCTGCGTAAAATGGTGTTCAACGTGCCAACCCGCCGCGAACTGACCAGCGGTGAACGTGCCATCCAGCACGGCCTGGCCGTGGCTTCTGGCATCAAGGCCGCCAAAGATCTCGGCAATATGCCACCAAACATCTGTAACGCCGGTTATCTGGCCTCACAGGCACGTCAGTTGGCCGATGCCTTCAGCACCCACATCACCACCCGCGTCATCGGCGAACAGCAGATGAAAGAGCTGGGGATGAACGCCTATCTGGCGGTCGGTGCCGGTTCGCAAAATGAATCGCTGATGTCGGTGATGGAATATAAGGGAAATCCTAACCCGGACGCTAAGCCGATCGTGCTGGTAGGCAAAGGGTTGACCTTCGATTCCGGCGGCATCTCGATCAAACCGGCCGACGGCATGGACGAGATGAAATACGACATGTGCGGTGCGGCTACCGTATACGGCGTCATGCGTGTGGTGGCAGAACTGAACCTGCCGCTGAACGTGATCGGCGTGCTGGCTGGCTGTGAAAACATGCCCGGCGGACGTGCCTATCGCCCAGGCGATGTGCTGACCACCATGTCGGGCCAGACGGTAGAAGTGCTGAACACCGACGCCGAAGGCCGCCTGGTGCTGTGCGATACCCTCACCTACGTGGAACGTTTCGAGCCAGAGCTGGTGATTGATATCGCCACACTGACCGGTGCCTGCGTGATCGCACTGGGCCACCACATCACCGGCCTGATGTCGAACCACAACCCGCTGGCTCACGAGCTGATCGGCGCTTCCGAGCAATCGGGTGACCGTGCGTGGCGCTTGCCGATGGCCGACGAGTATTACGAGCAGTTGGATTCCAACTTTGCGGATATGGCCAACATCGGCGGCCGCCCAGGTGGTGCCATCACCGCCGCGTGCTTCCTTTCACGCTTTACCCGCAAGTACAGCTGGGCGCACCTGGACATCGCCGGTACCGCCTGGCGCTCCGGCAAGGCCAAAGGGGCCACTGGCCGCCCGGTAGCCCTGCTGGCGCAGTTCCTGCTCAATCGTGCTGGTCTAAACGGCGACGATTAAATCCGCGCGGTAATTCAGGTATAATCACCGAGGGCACAGCACGCTGTGCCCTTACATTTTTTGGCCACGGTGAATTGAATCATGAAACAGGCAACGTTCTACCTTCTTGAACACGCAGAACCCGCTGGTGCGCTCAGTGCACACGAGGCTGTGGCCTGTGCCGTTGCCGCCGAAAGATGGCGCGCTGGCAAGCGGGTGCTGATCGCCTGTGAAAGCCAGGAGCAGGCCCAGCGGCTGGACGAAGCCCTGTGGCAACGTGAGCCACACCAATTTGTACCGCACAACCTGGCAGGCGAAGGGCCAAACTTTGGCGCCCCGGTCGAGCTGTGCTGGCCAGGTAAACGCGGCAATGCCCCGCGCGATCTGCTGATCGCCCTGCTGCCGCAGTTTGCAGATTTTGCTACTGCTTTCCATGAAGTGGTAGACTTCGTCCCTTACGAAGACACCTTGAAACAGTTGGCGCGCGAACGTTACAAAGCCTATCGCAGCGTCGGCTTCCATTTGACCACGGCCACGCCGCCAACTAACTGAACCTTGAAATAAAAATGGAAAAGACCAACACCGATCTCGATACCGCCTATGACCCAACCCAGATCGAACAGAAGTTGTACGATCACTGGGAAAGCCAGGGCTATTTCAAACCGAATGGCGATACCAGCCAGGAAAGTTTCTGCATCATGATCCCGCCGCCGAACGTTACCGGCAGCCTGCATATGGGCCACGCGTTCCAGCAGACCATCATGGACACCATGACCCGCTACCAGCGCATGCAGGGTAAAAATACCCTGTGGCAAGCCGGTACCGACCATGCCGGTATCGCGACCCAGATGGTGGTTGAGCGCAAGATCGCCGCAGAAGAAAATAAAACTCGCCATGATTATGGCCGCGACGCGTTTATCGACAAAATCTGGCAGTGGAAGGACGAGTCCGGCGGCACCATCACCCGCCAGATGCGCCGTCTGGGCAACTCCGTGGATTGGGAGCGCGAGCGCTTCACCATGGATGAAGGCCTGTCCAACGCGGTGAAAGAAGTGTTTGTCCGCCTGTACAAAGAAGACCTGATCTACCGTGGCAAACGCCTGGTGAACTGGGATCCAAAACTGCGCACCGCCATCTCCGATCTGGAAGTGGAAAACCGCGAGTCCAAAGGTTCCATGTGGCACCTGCGCTATCCGCTGGCCGATGGGGCAAAAACGGCGGAAGGCAAAGACTACCTGGTGGTTGCCACCACCCGTCCGGAAACCGTGCTGGGTGATACCGGCGTAGCGGTAAACCCGGAAGATCCACGCTACAAGGATCTGATTGGCAAAGAGATCATTCTGCCATTGGTGGGCCGCCGCATCCGCATCGTGGGTGACGAGCACGCCGATATGGAGAAAGGCACCGGCTGCGTGAAAATCACCCCGGCGCACGACTTCAACGACTATGAGGTGGGTAAGCGTCACGGCCTGCCGATGATCAATATCCTGAGCTTCGACGGTGACATCCTCGAAGTGGCAGAGGTGTTCGATACCCTGGGCGAAGCCAGCACCGCCTACAGCGGCGAGCTGCCAGAGCAGTTCCGTGGCCTGGAGCGCTTTGCTGCGCGTAAAGCCGTGGTTGCCGCCTTTGACGAACTCGGCCTGCTGGAAGAGATCAAACCTCACGATCTGACCGTGCCTTACGGCGACCGTGGCGGCGTGGTTATCGAGCCAATGCTGACCGACCAATGGTACGTGCGTACCGCACCGCTGGCGAAAGTCGCGGTGGAAGCGGTTGAGCAAGGTGAGATCCAGTTCGTGCCCAAGCAGTACGAAAACATGTACTTCAGCTGGATGCGCGATATCCAGGACTGGTGTATCTCCCGTCAGCTGTGGTGGGGCCACCGCATCCCGGCCTGGTACGACGCCGAAGGCAAAGTGTACGTTGGCCGCACCGAAGAAGAAGTGCGCCGCGAAAACAACCTGGGTGCCGACGTGGCACTGAACCAGGACGAAGACGTGCTGGATACCTGGTTCTCCTCCGGCCTGTGGACCTTCTCGACCCTGGGTTGGCCAGAGCAGACCCCGGATCTGAAGACCTTCCACCCGACCAGCGTGCTGGTCAGCGGCTTCGACATCATCTTCTTCTGGATTGCCCGCATGATCATGCTGACCATGCACTTCGTCAAAGATGAAAACGGCAAACCGCAGGTTCCGTTCAAGACCGTGTACATGACCGGCCTGATCCGCGACGACGAAGGGCAGAAGATGTCCAAGTCGAAGGGTAACGTCATCGATCCGCTGGATATGGTTGACGGTATCTCGCTGGAAGACCTGCTGGAGAAACGTACCGGCAACATGATGCAGCCGCAGCTGGCAGAGAAAATCCGCAAGCGCACCGAGAAGCAGTTCCCGAACGGCATCGAACCGCACGGCACCGACGCCCTGCGCTTCACCCTGGCAGCACTGGCCTCTACTGGCCGTGACATCAACTGGGACATGAAGCGCCTGGAAGGCTACCGCAACTTCTGTAACAAGCTGTGGAACGCCAGCCGCTTTGTGCTGATGAACACTGAAGCGCACGACTGCGGCTTCAACGGTGGCGAAATGCAGCTCTCCTTGGCCGACCGCTGGATCCTGGCCGAATTCAACCGCACGGTGAAAGCCTACCGTGAGGCGCTGGACACCTATCGCTTCGATATCGCGGCAGGCATCCTGTACGAATTCACCTGGAACCAGTTCTGCGACTGGTATCTGGAATTGACCAAACCGGTCGTGATCAACGGCAGCGAAGCGGAACAGCGCGGCACGCGTAATACGCTGATCACCGTGCTGGAAGCGTTGCTGCGCCTGGCGCACCCAATCATTCCATTTATCACCGAAACCATCTGGCAGCGCGTCAAGCCTCTGACCGGTGAAACCGCAGACACCATCATGCTGCAGCCGTTCCCGGCCTTCGACGCCGCGCTGGAAGACCAGCAGGCATTGAACGATCTGGAGTGGATCAAGCAGGCGATCATCGCGGTGCGTAACATCCGCGCCGAGATGAACATCGCGCCAAGCAAACAGCTGGAAGTGCTGCTGCGTAACGCCAATGGTGATGCCCAACGCCGCGTACAGGAAAACCAGAGCTTTATCGAACGCCTGGCACGCCTGAGCTCTATCACCCTGCTGCCTGCAGGCGAGAAAGGCCCGGTTTCGGTCACCAAGCTGGTAGACGGTGCCGAACTGCTGATCCCGATGGCTGGCTTTATCGACAAGGATGCGGAAATCGCGCGCCTGTCGAAAGAGATGGGCAAGCTGGATGGTGAGATTGCGTCTATTGAAGGTAAGCTGTCCAACGAAGGCTTTGTGGCTCGCGCACCGGAAGCGGTAGTGGCCAAAGAGCGTGAGCGTCTGGCAGCCTGCAAAGAAGGCAAGCTGAAGCTACAGGAACAGCAGGCGACTATCGCCGCGCTGTAATCTGCGAGCTACCGATCAAAAACAGCGGGTGATTTTTCCCCGCTGTTTTTTTATCGGCATTGCCAAGGGCCAGGCTTAAGTGTTATTACAAAGTATTATTGATGCGGTGCATTCCGTAATAACAACGAAATTCCGGGGCCCTTCAGGTTCCCTTTGATGGTGAGTAAAAACATGACAACAGCTACCCCAGTGCGTCTTCTGGTACGCCCAATCACGGCCGAGGACAACGCCGCGATTGCTCACGTCATTCGCGAAGTCTCCGCCGAGCATGGCCTGACGGCGGATAAGGGTTATACCGTTTCCGATCCCAATCTGGACGCCTTGTTCCAACTCTATAGCCAACCGCGCAGTGCCTACTGGGTGGTGGAGATAGACGGTCAGATTGCCGGTGGGGGTGGCGTTGCGCCGCTGCAAGGCGGGGAAGCCGACGTCTGCGAATTACAGAAAATGTATTTCCTACCGGTACTGCGTGGCAAAGGTTTGGCAAAACGCCTGGCGCTGCAGGCGCTGGAGTTTGCCCGCCAGCAGGGGTTCAGCCGTTGTTATCTGGAAACCACCGCCACGTTGCAGCAGGCAATTGGTCTGTATGAGCATCTTGGTTTTGAGCATATCGGCTATGCCATGGGTAATACTGGCCACGGCGACTGCGAAGTCACCATGCTGAAGACGCTTTAACCGCCGCAATGGCCCCTCACCCTAACCCTCTCCCTGTACAGACCGGGGACATCATGAACACTTGTTCGGGGACATGGTAGACACTTACAACATAGGTATGAGTACTTCTGAGTGGAGTTGCTTATGCCGTGGGATGAGAGATCTGCCATG
>NZ_JBLJAJ010000043.1:0-28529 GCF_047530005.1 Serratia sp. N21D137 | reverse complement strand
CCACACAGATTGTCTGATAAATTGTTAAAGAGCAGTGAGTTACGCGCTTTCGCTTGCTAACTCGAGGTGGCGTATATTACGCTTTCCTCTTTCAGAGTCAACCTTAATTTCAGGTTTTTTCTCTGCGACCCCCGGAGACTCTGTGAAGTTGTTCACATGTTCCGTGTCGATGGAGGCGCATTATAGGGAGTTCCACGCAGGCCGCAACAGGTATTTTCAACAAAAAACACCGTTTGCTGCATTCCACAGCAAAACCCGTCCTTATACCCGGTTATGCACTAACTTATCCACAGAACGCATTTGGTCGGAAAATTTACGAGCACCACGCAAACGTTTTCGCTACAATTCCCCGCGACGAAACAATCCCCGTTTTTATCGGGGCGCTACCTGAATCTGTTCCTGTCCTTCTTTATATAGGAAGAAATCCCCTCTATATAAGAAGCAACAAGGTGGAGATCCACGTAACGCTCTTTTATTGCGACTCAAAGCCAAGGGATAAAACCATGCAACAACCTCGTCCAATCCGCCGGGCCCTGCTCAGCGTGTCCGACAAAGCCGGAATCGTTGAATTCGCCGAAGCCCTCTCCCAGAGAGGCGTCGAATTACTCTCCACCGGAGGCACTGCCCGCCTGCTGGCCGATGCCGGTCTGCCTGTTACCGAAGTTTCCGACTACACCGGCTTCCCGGAGATGATGGACGGACGAGTCAAAACCCTGCACCCGAAAGTGCACGGTGGCATTCTGGGCCGTCGCGGCCAGGATGATGCCATCATGGACCAACATGCGATCCAACCGATCGATATGGTTGTGGTAAACCTGTATCCCTTCGCGCAAACCGTCGCTCGCCCAGATTGCTCGCTGGAAGACGCCGTAGAGAATATCGATATCGGTGGCCCAACCATGGTGCGCTCGGCCGCCAAGAACCATAAAGACGTGGCCATCGTGGTCAAGAGCAGTGACTACGCCGCAGTGATCACCGAGATGGATAACAACAACGGTTCACTGTTGTACCCAACCCGTTTCGACCTGGCGATCAAAGCGTTTGAGCATACCGCCGCCTATGACAGCATGATCGCCAACTACTTTGGTACCCTGGTGCCACCTTATCACGGTGAGACCGAACAGCCTTCCGGCCGCTTCCCACGTACGCTGAACCTGAACTACATCAAGAAGCAGGATATGCGCTACGGTGAAAACAGCCACCAGCAGGCCGCCTTCTATATAGAAGAGAATGTGCAAGAGGCCTCCGTGGCCACCGCCGACCAGTTACAGGGTAAAGCACTTTCCTACAACAATATCGCCGATACCGATGCGGCGCTGGAATGTGTGAAAGAGTTTGCCGAGCCGGCCTGCGTGATCGTCAAGCATGCCAACCCTTGTGGCGTTGCTATCGGTGAGAACCTGTTTGCCGCCTATGAGCGCGCCTACCAAACCGATCCAACCTCGGCCTTTGGCGGCATTATTGCCTTTAACCGTGAACTGGACGCCAAAACGGCACAGGCAATCATCAGCCGTCAGTTTGTTGAAGTCATCATTGCGCCAAGCATCAGTGCAGATGCCCGCACTCTGCTGGCGGCGAAACAGAACGTACGCGTGCTGGCGTGTGGCCAATGGCAACATCGCGTCGCAGGGCTGGACTTTAAACGCGTCAACGGGGGTCTGTTAGTACAGGATCGCGATCTGGGTATGGTGACCGAAGCCGATTTGCGCGTGGTATCCGAACGCCAGCCAACCGCTCAGGAGCTGCGTGATGCGCTGTTCTGCTGGAAAGTGGCCAAGTTCGTCAAATCCAACGCCATCGTCTATGCGCGCGACAACATGACCATCGGCATAGGCGCCGGGCAGATGAGCCGCGTTTACTCCGCCAAGATCGCCGGGATCAAAGCCGCTGACGAAGGGCTGGAAGTCAAAGGCTCCGCCATGGCGTCTGACGCCTTCTTCCCGTTCCGTGACGGCATTGATGCGGCTGCAGCGGTTGGTATTACCTGCGTGATCCAGCCGGGTGGGTCGATTCGTGATGATGAGGTGATTGCAGCAGCCAACGAACACGGCATCGCGATGATCTTCACCGACATGCGCCACTTCCGCCATTAATCCTTTTTGCTGCGTGCGCTCAATGCGCACGCCGTTTATGGAGCACCTGATGAATATTTTAATTATTGGCAACGGCGGGCGTGAACATGCGCTGGCCTGGAAAGCGGCCCAATCGCCATTGGCAGACAAGGTTTACGTGGCCCCGGGTAATGCGGGTACCGCATTGGAAAGCAATCTGACCAACGTCGATATCGCCCCAACAGATATCCCGGCGCTGGTTGCCTTTGCCAAGGATAATGCCATCGATCTGACCATCGTTGGCCCGGAAGCGCCGCTGGTGATCGGCGTGGTAGATGCCTTCAAGGCCGCCGGGTTGAAAATCTTTGGCCCGTCACAGGCCGCAGCACAGCTTGAAGGCTCCAAAGCCTTTACCAAGGATTTCCTGGCTCGCCACGCTATCCCAAGCGCTGCCTACCAGAACTTTACCGAAGTGGAACCTGCCTTGGCCTACGTACGCAGCCAAGGCGCGCCGATTGTTATCAAGGCAGACGGCCTGGCGGCAGGCAAAGGCGTGATCGTCGCGATGACGTTACAGGAAGCCGAGGACGCCATTCAAGATATGCTGGCAGGTAATGCGTTTGGCGACGCCGGGCATCGCATCGTGATCGAGGAGTTCCTGACAGGCGAAGAAGCCAGCTTTATCGTCATGGTCGATGGCGAGAACGTGGTGCCAATGGCCACCAGCCAGGATCATAAACGTGTCGGTGACGGCGATACTGGCCCGAATACCGGCGGCATGGGCGCCTACTCGCCAGCGCCAGTGGTGACGGATGAAATCCACCAGCGCGTAATGGACCAGGTGATCTGGCCAACCGTGCGCGGCATGGCGGCTGAAGGCAACACCTATGTCGGCTTCCTATACGCAGGCCTGATGATTGCTGACGATGGCCAACCCAAGGTGATCGAATTCAACTGCCGCTTTGGCGACCCGGAAACTCAGCCGATCATGCTGCGTCTGCGCTCCGACCTGGTTGAACTCTGCCTGGCAGGGGCCGAAGGCAAGCTGGATAAGAAAACTTCCGAGTGGGATGAACGCCCTGCTCTCGGCGTGGTGTTGGCGGCTGGCGGCTATCCTGCGGATTATCGCCAAGGGGATGTGATCCACGGCTTGCCTCAGCAAGAAGATGCCAATGGCAAAGTGTTCCATGCCGGAACGCGTATGCAAGGAAATGACGTCGTGACCAACGGCGGGCGTGTGCTATGCGTTACGGCTTTGGGCACAACGGTGGCTCAGGCTCAGCAGTTAGCCTATCAGCTAGCGGAAGGTATTCAGTGGCAAGACAGTTTCTGCCGCAAGGATATCGGCTACCGCGCTATCGCACGCGAGCAATAACAACTCTTTAAGATACAAGCAGGCTCTGTTCGCAGGGCCTTTTTTATGCGCTAAAGGGTGTCTTTGGTGGGTTCCCAACTACAGAAGTCATTATTTGCCACCAATAACAGCTCACGACCTTCCGGCCCATCTAACCAGGCTACGTTCACTGGCTGACTGCTGTTGGCCGCACGCCGCATGATCCACTCTTCAGCCTGTTGGTCCAAACCCGGCTTCACGACTTCGCCGTTGCACAGCTTCACCGCGCCTTGCTGCCAGTGCCCTTGTAACAGCCGTACTCGACCGGCATTAAGCGCATCGCTCAATTCCAGTATCCGCCGTGCCTGATATTGATAGAGCACAACTTCATCGTTGGAAAGTTTCTGGCGCTGCGTGGCCAGTTGGCGCTGCATAAAGCTGACGGTACCGTTGGCGGTGAAACGTAGTTGAATAGAGTCGCGATCGCCATCCGCATCGTTGCGTTTGATTTGGTACAACACGCCGCGTTGATATTCATACAGCGTTGTGACGGTACCCGGCCCGCGATAAGGGCTGTAGACACTCAACAGCGCCACTGGCCGCTGCTGGCCGTCATCCATCCTCCACACCCGCATTACACCCTGATCGGCCACAAAGCCGCTGGCGGTAAAGGTTGGCGGAGCAGAACGGAAACTACAAGCACTCAAGGCAGCAACAACCGTAACCGCCATGAATGCCCGTTGAATAAACAAAAGGGGCGCCAACGCCCCCCTGTTTAAACCTTTCTGGAACACGCGATTAAGACTTGACCGCGTCTTTCAGTGCTTTACCAGAAACGAACGCAGGCACATTAGCTGCTGCGATTTTGATTTCTTTACCAGTCTGTGGGTTGCGGCCAGTGCGCTCGCTACGATGGTTTACCTTGAAAGTACCGAAACCAACCAATTGTACTGCATCACCTTCTTTCAGGGACTCAGTAATGGCAGCCAGGGTAGATTCCAGAGCCAGCTTAGCTTGAGCCTTGGAAAGGTCAGCCTTCTCTGCGATTACGTCAATCAGTTGAGTCTTGTTCATAAGTTATCCTTACAGTGTGTTTATCGTTTGCAAAGCATCGAGTGCGACGGATATGCCGATGGACAGCACTCTCCTGCATACACGCACCGATAGCCACTTTTTTTTCGCCCCCCAAATGTAGACCAGACAGGGTGCGGATGTGAAGCCTTAAGGCACGACAAATCAGACGTTAAATCACGTTTTCTTGCCTTATTGCGTTAAATTTATCCCAATGTTACTCACCGCGGCCTCGCGCAGGTCAGATCGTAACCCTTTGATCAGATCCAGATCACGCTCTTCGCAGGCGGCCAACAGGCGGAAAATCTCCCATTGAATGTCCCATTCTTCCTCAACGGCAGGCAAAATTTTCAGCTCTTCGTCGGTCATTTCTTTGCCAGCCTGGGTCATTTCCAACATCGCCACGGTGCGAATTGAGGTTTCGCTGATGGCAATGGCGTGCTCCAGCGTCTCTCCGCTGAGGCGCGAATGGATCAATTCCCCTAATGCGATGCAGGCATCGATCGCTGGGTAAACGCCATAAAGATCGTAATCTTCTGCCGACGGGATCGCTTCTTCCAACTTTTCCAGCTGGCTGTCAAAGTTGACCTTGGCGTCTTTCACCACCAGCGTTTCCCAGACCAAGTCCAGGATACGGCGATAAACGGCCGGGTCGCCAAATTCCGTCTGTAGACAGAACATCTGGTAATTCGGGTACATACGCTCGCACAGGCAGGCCATAAAGGTCAAATGCTGCCAGCTTTCCAGCTTTTCCAAGCGTAAATGAATCGGGTTACGTAGCATTGTCTACTCTCTTACTCATTATCTGCCGCGCAGTGTACCCGAAATCGCTCATTACGACACCTCTGGATGCTGCTGTAACCAGCGTACAAAGGCCGGGCGGCGTGAGGCAATGGCATCGGCCCAACGCGTGGGCTCCGGCAAGCGGTAGCCAGCCATGCAGCGTTGTACCCAGGCCAAGGCGCTGTCGGTGCTCACTCGATGGCCCATAGCGATAAATAACGGATTACAGCGCTCTTTGCTGCGCCATACCCATCCCAGTTGTTCGCCCTTGTCCTCCAGCGCAGCCAGCGAGCCAACGGTAGCGTCCAGCGGGGAAAATTTACCACATAAACGCTTCTTGGCCACGCCAATGGTCGGCACGTTGACCAGCAGGCCAAAGTGGCTGGCGACCCCCAAACGTCTCGGATGGGAAATGCCATGGCCATCGACAAAGATCAGGTCGGGCTTCTGTTGCAGCTGCTCCCAGGCAGCAATCAGCGCAGGGTACTCGCGAAACGAGAGAAATCCGGGGATATAGGGCATGGTGGTGCTGATACGGGCGATCTGATACTCCACCAGCTCGAGTGAAGGATAGCGCAAGATAGCAATAGCGGCGCGTGTTACCGCGCCTTCTTGTTCAAAACCGACGTCCGCACCGGCGATAAACGCCGGTGGGTCTTGCAGAAAATCATCGTGACGAATGACTTCCCCGGCGCGCCTTAGCTGTTCGGCGCGCAGAGTCTGAGTATCGATCACAGCGTCTCCTTGCGGTTTAGCGGTGGTATTTGGCCGACAGCGCATGCACCGCTTCAACGAAGGCCCCGGCATGTTCCGGTGGCACATCTTGATGAATACCGTGACCAAGGTTGAAGACATGGCCTTCGCCCTGGCCAAAACCGGCCAGAATGGTCTCCACTTCCTGGGCGATGCGTTCCGGTGCGGCATACAGCATGGAAGGATCCATATTCCCTTGCAGCGCGACTTTATCGCCCACGCGGCGGCGTGCATCGGCAATATCGGTGGTCCAATCCAGGCCCAACGCATCGCAACCGGTGGCCGCCATCGCTTCCAGCCACTGGCCGCCGCCTTTGGTGAACAGCGTCACCGGCACCCGGCGTCCGTCATTTTCACGCAGCAGGCCATCGACGATTTTATGCATATAGTGCAGTGAGAATTCGCGATAATCACGGCCCGTCAGCACGCCGCCCCAGGTATCGAATACCATTACGGACTGCGCCCCGGCTTTGATTTGGGCATTGAGATACAGGATCACGCTGTCTGCCAGCTTATCCAGCAGCAAATGCAGCGTCTGCGGCTCGGCGTACATCATTTTCTTCAGCTTGGTGAATGCCTTGCTGCTGCCGCCTTCGACCATATAGGTCGCCAACGTCCATGGGCTGCCGGAGAAACCGATCAGTGGCACTTCACCCTTCAATTCACGGCGGATGGTACGCACCGCGTTCATGACATAGCCCAGCTCGTCTTCCGGATCAAATGCAGGCAGCTTGTCTACATCGGCACGGCAGGTGATTGGCGAAGAAAAACGCGGACCTTCCCCGGTTTCGAAATAGAGCCCAAGCCCCATGGCATCGGGAATGGTGAGAATGTCGGAGAACAGGATGGCGGCGTCCAGCGCATAACGGCGCAGGGGCTGTAATGTCACCTCACAGGCCAGTTCGGCATTTTTGCACAGCGACATGAAATCCCCGGCCTGAGCACGGGTGGCTTTGTACTCTGGCAAATAACGACCGGCCTGGCGCATCATCCATACAGGGGTGAGATCCACCGGCTGGCGCAGCAGCGCACGCAGATAGCGATCGTTCTTCAACTCATTCATTTCTTGGGCTCCCTTGATTATCTGCCGCCATTGTACCTTATTCTGCCCGACACAGCGCCACGGTGTCCTCGATCAGGCGGCGCGCCACGGTACCAGGCGGTGGCAGCAGCGGCAGTTGGTCATAGCGATACCAGCCCGCATTGAGCAACTCTTTCGGATCGTGGCGCAGTTCACCGCCCTGATACTCGGCCATAAACGCCATCATCAGCGAATGAGGGAACGGCCAGGGTTGCGAAGTCACGTAACGCAGGTTGGTAATGGCGATATTACTTTCTTCCATCACCTCGCGCGCTACGGCCTGCTCCAGGGTTTCCCCCACCTCCACAAACCCCGCCAGCACGGTATGGATCCCCCCACGGTGGCGCACATGCTGTGCCAGCAGGATCTCATCATTGCGGCGGATAGCGACAATGACGCAAGGGGCAATCTGCGGGTAATAACGTTCGCGGCAGTTGTCGCACAGACAAGCGCTTTCGGTGCGGCTAAGGTGCATCTCATGACCGCAGTAGCCACAGAACCGGTGCGAGCGATAAAAGTCGGCCAGCTGTACGCCGCGCCCGGCCAGTTGGAACAGGCCGCGATCGAGACTGAGCAGTTGCCGCACCGATCCCATCTCTTTCGGCATCGGCTGGCGCACCAGCCAGACCGGTGCCCCCTCCCATTCGCCAATTTGCCGAGCCGGTCGGCCTTGCAAGGAAAATAATGCGGCAGAACCAAACGGCAATTCACCGTTTGGTAACCAAATTTTGCTTTCATGGCTGACGATCCACCAGCCATTTTCGTTACCCGTTAATGCAAGTTCCATATGTTGTTGCACAACCTCTGCTTCACTGGCAATCTAGGAATGCTCTTTGTTACATTTTATTAACTTACCACTTTTTCTTTCTCTTACACACGGAGTCAACCATGCTCAACCGATTGGAAAGCCTGACTCAGCGCGTTGGTGGCAGTAACGAATTAGTCGATCAATGGTTGCAGGCACGCAAACAGCTACTGGTGGCCTACTGCAGTTTAGTCGGCATTAAACCCAACAAAGAAAAGCATACGCCGCTCAATGAAAAAGCGCTGGAGAACTTTTGCCAGAATCTGGTGGATTATCTCTCTGCCGGGCATTTTCACATTTATGACAAAATTATCAAACAAGTGGAAGGATCCGCCAGCCCCAAAATGGCGCTAGCCACCAAGTTCTACCCAAAATTACAGGCCAATACCGAAGCCGTGATGGCGTTCCACGACCGCTACACAGAAGTCGATATCGATGACGTGTGTGAAGAACTCAATCAGGCGCTGTCAGATATTGGCGAAGCCCTGGCATCACGTTTCGCCTTGGAAGATCAGTTGATCCAGCTGGCGGCAGAAACCTGGCAGCAGGGCCAACCGGGCCCCACGAACACTGAATCTATGTCTCATCCAGCCTAATTATCCCCCCAATAGATTTCAAGCCGTAGCTAGGTAGCCAACAACGCTACGGCTTGAAAGATAATGGGGATGGCTTGTAGTTTTTGTTTACCCTCTTATACTGAGGGCTCTTGTCGGAGTGCCTAGCGCTGATTTTTCATTAAATTGGCCAGGCTGAGACCGTTAATTCGGGATCCGCGGAACCTGATCGGGTTAATACCCGCGAAGGGAACAAGAGTAATCTATCGCCATAGGCAAGATGCTCCCGCCAGGGGCTGTGCCTGCCTTACCGGCTACCATCATTACTCCCTCCGAGCTCCAGACAAGCAATTTTCCACACATCACTACACTGATAGGAATTTGCTATGTCTACCGTGAACCAACCTCGTGCCCGTAAACAGCAGCGTGACCAAGCGCAAGATTTTATCGACTCTCTGCAAGGCGTTACCTTCCCTAACTCACAGCGGATCTATCTCGCAGGGTCGCGCAGCGATATCCAGGTACCGATGCGTGAGATCCAGCTTAGCCCGACGCTGATTGGCGGCAACAAAGACCAGCCCCAATATGAACAGAACGAAGCCATTCCGGTGTATGACACCGCAGGGCCGTATGGCGATCCGCAGGCGGTGATCGACGTACATCGTGGCTTGGCCAAGGTGCGAGCAGGCTGGATCGCCGAACGTGCCGATACCGAAACGTTAAGCGGCGTCAGTTCCGGCTTCACCCAACAACGACTGGCGGATGTTGGGTTAGACCATCTGCGCTTTGAGCACCTGCCGCTGCCCCGCAAAGCCCTGCCGGGTAAATGCGTTACGCAGTTGCATTACGCTCGCGCCGGTATTGTCACCCCAGAGATGGAATTTATCGCCATTCGCGAAAATATGGGCCGTGAGCGCATTCGTGGTGAAGTGCTGCGCCACCAGCATCCCGGCCAAAGCTGGGGCGCTAATCTACCGGAGAACATCACGCCGGAATTTGTGCGCCAGGAAGTGGCCGCTGGCCGCGCCATTATCCCCGCCAACATCAACCACCCGGAATCCGAGCCGATGATTATTGGCCGTAATTTCCTGGTGAAGGTGAATGCCAATATCGGCAACTCGGCGGTCACCTCTTCGATCGAAGAGGAGGTCGAGAAGCTGGTGTGGTCAACCCGCTGGGGCGCTGACACCGTGATGGATCTCTCCACGGGCCGTTATATCCACGAAACCCGTGAATGGATCCTGCGTAACAGCCCGGTGCCGATTGGTACGGTGCCGATCTATCAGGCGCTGGAAAAAGTGAACGGCGTAGCGGAGAACCTGACCTGGGAAATGTTCCGCGATACCCTGCTGGAACAGGCTGAGCAAGGCGTCGATTACTTCACCATTCACGCCGGGGTGTTGCTGCGCTATGTGCCGATGACCGCCAAACGCCTGACCGGCATTGTCTCCCGTGGCGGCTCGATCATGGCGAAGTGGTGCCTGTCGCATCATCAGGAAAACTTCCTCTATCAGCACTTCCGCGAGATCTGCGAAATTTGCGCCGCTTACGATGTCTCGCTGTCACTCGGCGACGGCCTGCGTCCAGGCTCGATCCAGGATGCCAATGACGAAGCACAATTCGCTGAACTGCATACGCTGGGTGAACTGACCAAGATTGCCTGGGAATATGACGTACAGGTGATGATCGAAGGCCCAGGCCACGTGCCGATGCAGATGATCCGCCGCAACATGACCGAGGAGCTGGAACATTGCCATGAAGCACCGTTCTACACGCTGGGGCCATTGACCACCGATATCGCACAGGGTTACGACCATTTCACCTCCGGGATCGGCGCGGCAATGATCGGCTGGTTCGGCTGTGCGATGCTTTGCTACGTGACGCCGAAGGAACATCTGGGGCTGCCTAACAAAGATGACGTGAAACAGGGGCTGATCACTTACAAGATCGCCGCTCACGCCGCCGACTTGGCAAAAGGCCATCCGGGCGCACAGATCCGCGATAACGCCATGTCCAAGGCGCGCTTTGAGTTCCGTTGGGAAGATCAGTTCAACCTGGCGCTGGATCCACAAACCGCCCGCGCCTATCACGACGAAACGCTGCCGCAAGAATCCGGCAAGATCGCCCACTTCTGCTCCATGTGTGGGCCGAAGTTCTGCTCCATGAAAATCTCCCAGGAAGTGCGTGACTATGCTGCCGCACAGGAAGCCGCCAAGCCGATCGAAGTGCAACTGACCGGGATGGAGAAAATGTCGGCTGAATTCCGCTCACGCGGCAGCGAGCTCTACCACAGCGCGGCCAATTTGCAGGAGGAGATAAATAATGACTAACCTCACCTCTCCCTTCCCTGCAACACCGCACAGGCTGGGTTTATACCCGGTTGTCGACAGCGTTGAATGGATCGCCCGCCTGCTGGAGGCAGGCGTTACCACCATCCAACTACGCATCAAAGATCTGCCAGACGAGCAAGTGGAGGCGGACATTGCCGCCGCCATCGCTCTTGGCAAGCGCTATCAGGCCCGGCTGTTTATCAATGATTATTGGCGGTTGGCGATTAAGCATGATGCCTACGGCGTCCACCTGGGGCAGGAAGATTTGGACACCACCGATCTGGCAGCTATCCATCGTGCAGGATTGCGCCTGGGCGTTTCCACCCATGACGATGCCGAGCTGGCGCGGGCGATCGCCGTCAAACCTTCCTATATCGCACTGGGACATATCTTCCCAACGCAAACCAAGGAGATGCCCTCTGAACCGCAAGGTTTGGCCGAGTTGCAACGCCACGTCGCCGGATTACAGCAGTATCCAACAGTAGCCATTGGCGGGATCAGCATCGAGCGCGTCCCCGCCGTTCTGGCTTGCGGGGTTGGCAGCGTGGCGGTGGTCAGCGCCATCACCCAGGCACCAGACTGGCGCGCCGCTACGGCAACGCTGCTGCAACTGATTGAAGGCAAGGAGTCGCGCGATGCTCAATGACCAAGAGTTCTTGCGCTACAGCCGGCAGCTACTGCTGGAAGATGTCGGCCCCGAGGGGCAGGAAAAGCTGAAACAAGCCACGGTGCTGATCGTCGGGTTGGGGGGATTAGGCTCTCCGGCGGCGCTATATCTCGCTGCCGCTGGCGTTGGTATCTTGCTGTTGGCCGATGATGACCAGCTACACCTCACCAATCTGCAACGGCAAATTCTGTACCGCACTGGTGATATCGCCGCCAACAAGGCTCAGTTGGCAAAGCACCACTTGCAAGCACTGAACCCTCTGGTGGAGTCGATCGCGCTGGAGCAACGTCTGCAAGGGGCTACGCTGAGTGATGCGGTCGCCCGTGCCGATCTGGTGCTCGATTGCAGCGACAACATGGCCACCCGTCATGCGGTGAATGCCGCCTGCATCCAAGCCAGCGTGCCGTTGATCAGCGGCAGCGCGGTAGGGTTCAGCGGCCAGTTGCTGGTTATCGAGCCGCCGTATGCCCACGGCTGCTATGCCTGCCTCTACCCGGAACAAACCGAACCGCAGCGCAACTGCCGCACGGCGGGTGTGCTCGGCCCGGTCGTCGGTGTGATCGGAACGCTGCAGGCGCTGGAAGCGATAAAAATGCTGGCTGGGTTACCCTCCTCACTTAGCGGCAAGCTGCGCCTGTTCGACGGTAAGCAGCAAAGCTGGAGCACCCTGCAATTGAGCAAAGCCAGCACCTGCCCCCTCTGCGGAGAGCCAGCATGAAGATCACCCTCAACGATCAACCGCTGGAGCTGGGGCAGCCGTTAAGCATTGGCGCACTGCTCGAACGGCTGGAACGCCACCAGCCAGGCAGCGCATTGGCGATCAACCAGGTCATCATTCCACGCAGCGACTGGGCCACCCGTCAGGTGCAGGACGGTGATGACATCTTGCTGTTTCAAGCGATTGCCGGAGGCTGACATGCTGCAAATCGCCGATACCACCTTTACCTCACGCCTGTTTACCGGCACGGGGAAATTCGCCACGCCCGAGTTAATGCTGGCTGCGCTACAAGCCTCCGGCTCACAACTGGTCACTATGGCGATGAAACGCGTCGACCTGCGCGGCGGGAATGACGCCATTCTGGCACCGCTACAACGGTTGGGCATGAAATTACTCCCCAACACTTCAGGGGCAAAAACGGCAGATGAGGCGGTGTTTGCCGCCCGCCTGGCGCGTGAAGCTCTGGGGACTCACTGGGTCAAACTGGAAATTCACCCAGAGGTGAAGTACCTGCTGCCAGATCCGATCGAAACGCTCAAGGCGGCGGAAACCCTGGTCAAACAGGGCTTTGTGGTGCTGCCTTACTGCGGTGCCGATCCGGTACTGTGTAAGCGGCTGGAAGAAGCGGGTTGTGCCGCCGTGATGCCACTCGGCGCGCCGATCGGTTCCAACCGTGGCTTACTGACCTGTGATTTCCTTGAGATCATTATTGAACAGGCCCAAGTGCCGGTAGTCATTGATGCCGGGATCGGTGCCCCAAGCCATGCGTTAGAAGCGATAGAACTGGGAGCCGATGCGGTACTGGTCAATACCGCCATCGCCGTGGCGCGGGATCCGGTGCAAATGGCCCAGGCTTTCCGCCTGGCACTGGAGGCCGGAGAGTTAGCACGCAACTCGGGACTAGGCCGCCGCCAGTCTATCGCCACCGCATCCAGTCCGCTGACGGCGTTTCTCAGCCATTCAGAGGAGACTCGCTGATGGCCAGTGATTTTAGCGAGCGCCTGCTCGGGTGGGATTGGGATGACCTGACGCTGCGCATTAACAGCAAAACGGCGCGTGACGTTGAGCAGGCACTCAATAGCCCCAAGCTGACGCGGGAGGATTTTATGGCGCTTATCTCCCCTGCTGCTGCCCCCTATCTGGAGCCCCTGGCGCAACGAGCACAGCAGCTCACCCGCCAGCGTTTCGGTAACGTGGTGAGTTTTTATGTGCCGTTATATCTTTCTAACCTGTGTGCCAACGATTGTACCTACTGCGGTTTTTCGATGAGTAACCACCTCAAGCGCAAAACGCTGGATGCGGCAGAGATCGAACGGGAATGCGCGGCCATCAAGGCGCTAGGGTTTGAGCACCTGCTGCTGGTGACCGGAGAACATCAGCGCAAAGTCGGCATGGATTACTTCCGCCAGCATCTGCCCGCCATTCGCCGCCATTTCAGTTCGCTGATGATGGAGGTACAACCTCTGGCACAACAAGACTACGCTGAGCTGAAAACCCTTGGGCTGGACGGTGTGTTGGTCTATCAGGAAACCTATCATCCCGCGACTTATCGGCAGCACCATCTGCGTGGCCAGAAACAGGATTTTCATTGGCGACTGAGTACACCGGATCGTCTGGGGCGCGCCGGGATCGACAAGATCGGGCTAGGGGCGTTAATCGGGCTTTCCAGCAGTTGGCGCACGGACTGCTATCTGCTGGCAGAGCATCTGTTTTACCTGCAACAGACTTACTGGCAGAGCCGTTACTCGATCTCGTTCCCTCGCCTGCGGCCCTGTGCCGGTGGTATTGAACCGGCCTCGATCATGAGTGAACCGCAACTGGTACAGTTGATCTGTGCTTTCCGGTTATTCGCTCCTGACGTGGAGCTTTCATTATCTACACGAGAGTCGGCCTTCTTCCGCGACCATATGATCCCGGTAGCCATCAACAGCGTCAGTGCCGGTTCCAAAACCCAGCCGGGTGGTTATGCCGACGATGTGCCGCCAGAGCTGGAACAGTTCGAACCGCACGACAGCCGAACGCCGCAGCAGGTGGCACAGGCAATCGGTGCCGCTGGGCTACAGCCGGTGTGGAAAGATTGGGATGATTATCTGGGACGCGCTACGCAACTGCCTGCAACGGTTACACCATCAAGCCAATAGGTCTGGAAACACTGCGCAAAGCCGCCAAGGCAAGCTGGCAGGGAAAAATGGCCTGGTTATAGTGGCGGTGTTGGCAGGCGTTTCTAAGCCAACCAAGGTTATCTCCCCCTCTTGATAACCTTGCTTACCAAACGCCGGAGCGTGCGGGGACTGGCCGCACGCTTCCGGTTCCTTTGTTTTATTCGGCCGCCTGAGGTTTCATACGCAGACCTACAATGGCCGAAAGCAAACATCCCAGCGCCAGATAGGCGGCAACCAGATGCCAGGAGCCGTCCATCAACTCCACCAGCAACACGGCAATAAACGGCGTGAAGCCCCCGCCGACCACGCTTGCGACCTGATAACCCACTCCAGCACCGCTATAACGGTATGCAGTGCCGAACAGTTCGGTAAACATCGGCTGCTGCACGCTAACCAGCATGTCGTGTGCCATATTTCCCAGCATGATGGCAAAGAAGATAATCATCACCGTGTTACGGCTCTCGAGCGCCATGAAAAACGGGACCGTGCTGGCAACACCAATCAATGCTCCCGTCACGTAGATCCGCCGTCTGCCAAAGCTATCGGCCAAATAGGCAAAGCAAGGGATCGAGACACAGCTCACCGCTCCCACCAACAAGCCGATATTCAGGAACAGATCCCGTGACAGGCCAAGATGGGTGGTCGAGTAGTTCATGGCAAAGGCCGTGACGATATACATCGTCAGCAGCTCGCCAAAGCGTAGGGCAATGATCAACAAGAAGGCTTTGGGATTCTGGCGCAGCGCCTCAAAGATTGGGAACTTGCGGATTTTCTCGGCCCGTTCGTGCAGCGTTTTATTGGCTTCAAACTCCTGCGACTCGTCCATGCCGTTACGGATCCACCAGGCAATGGCGACCAGCACCAGGCTGAACAGGAACGGCAAACGCCAGCCCCAGCTAATAAAGTCCGCATTGCTGGTGAAGTGGCTGACGAGGGAAACCGAGCCGGTAGCCAACAGCAACCCGACGCCAAAACCAATCTGTACGCCGCTGCTGTAAAAGGCTTTTCGCTTCTTCGGCGCGCTTTCCACCGCCAGCAAGGCGGCACCGCCCCATTCGCCCCCCACGGCAAACCCTTGCACCGCTCGTAGCAGTACCAGCATGACCGGGGCCCACCAGCCGACTGAATCGAAAGAGGGCAACAGGCCAATCAACGCCGTAGAGATCCCCATCATCCAGACGGTGATCATCAGCATGCGCTTACGGCCCAGCTTATCGCCAAAGTGCCCGAATACCATGCCACCTAGCGGGCGGAACAGAAAACCGACGCCAAAGGTGCCAAAGGCGGCCAGCGTGCCCATCGTTGGGCTGACCTGCGGGAAAAACTCGGTGTTAAAGACTAAAGCGGCAACTATTCCGTACAGTAGGAAGTCGTACCAATCGACTACGGCGCCAACAAAGCTTCCCCAGGCGGCACGCCGCGCCCGGCTTTGAGAGTACTGGATTGGTGAGGTTATTTCGCTGTTGGCAGCGCGGCTGCCACTGACTGAAGTTGAGGTGTCCATGCCTGTTCCGTTATTTTAACTTTACAGCACTGTACAACAAAAAGCCCCGGCTAGGATAGCCAGGGCTTTAGTCATTCACTGCAAAACGTACAGTCAGGGATCAGGTGACTTATTCGTCACTGCCACCCAGGTTGCCAGCGTTGAGCAATTCGGCCAGGTTGGCTGTCGCTTCTTCCGCGCTAACCAGCGGAACAACCGGAGTTTCACCCAGAGCCTTACGGCGCATACGATCCTGATGATAAGCGTAACCGGTACCGGCTGGGATCAGACGGCCCACGATCACGTTCTCTTTCAGGCCGCGCAGTTCATCACGCTTACCGGCAACAGCCGCTTCGGTGAGAACGCGCGTCGTTTCCTGGAACGATGCAGCAGAGATGAAGGACTCGGTCGCCAAGGAAGCCTTGGTGATACCCAGCAGATCGCGTGAGAAGGTTGCTTCGATCTTGCCTTCAGCAGCAAGTTTACGGTTAGCAATCTTGACGCGTGATACTTCAGCCTGTTCGCCTTCCAGGAACTCGGTGCTACCAGCGCTAACGATGGTCCCTTTACGCAGCATCTGACGAACGATAACTTCGATGTGTTTATCGTTAATCTTAACGCCTTGCAGACGGTAAACTTCCTGCACTTCGTTGGTGATGTAGCGGGTAACCGCATGCACACCACGCAGACGCAGAATGTCATGTGGAGATTCTGGGCCGTCAGAAACAACGTCACCACGTTCCACAATTTCACCTTCGAACACGTTGAGCTGACGCCATTTAGGGATCATCTCTTCGTAAGCATCGCTACCGTCCAGTGGAGAGATTACCAGGCGACGTTTGCCTTTGGTCTCTTTACCGAACGAGATAATCCCGCTGATTTCAGCCAGGATTGCCGGCTCTTTCGGACGACGTGCTTCGAACAGATCCGCAACGCGTGGCAGACCACCGGTAATATCCTTGGTACCGCCGGATTCCTGAGGAATACGCGCCAGGGTATCACCCGCACCGATCTGAATGCCGTCTTCCAGCTGCACAATCGCTTTACCCGGCAGGAAGTATTGAGCAGGCATATCAGTACCTGGGATCAATACGTCGTCGCCTTTGGCATCAACGATTTTCAGTGCCGGACGCAGGTCTTTACCGCTACCGGTACGTTCTGCGCTGTCCAGTACCACCAGAGAAGACAAACCGGTCAGTTCGTCGGTCTGGCGGGTAATGGTCTGGCCGTCAACCATATCGGCGAAGCGAATGAAACCGCTCACCTCGGTCACAACCGGCATGGTGTGTGGATCCCAGTTAGCAACGGTTTCGCCGCCGTTAACTTCTGCACCATCACCTTTGCCCATTACGGCACCGTAAGGCACTTTGTAGCTTTCTTTGGTACGGCCGAATTCGTCGATCAGCTTCAGTTCGGTATTACGCGAGGTAATGACCAGCTTGCCTGAGGCGTTCATAACGAACTTCACGTTGCTCAGCTTCAGGTTACCTTTGTTCTTCACCTGGATGCTGGATTCTGCTGCCGCACGAGATGCCGCACCACCGATGTGGAACGTACGCATCGTCAGCTGTGTACCCGGCTCACCGATGGACTGGGCCGCGATAACGCCGATAGCTTCACCTTTGTTGATGATGTGGCCACGTGCCAGGTCGCGACCATAGCAGTTGGCGCACACACCAAAGTCGGTTTCACAGCTAACTACGGAACGGACTTTAACGCTGTCGACAGAGTTCTCTTCCAACAGGTCACAGGTCTTCTCGTTCAGCAGGGTGTTGCGTGGCACCAGGATGTCTGCCGTACCCGGCTTGATGACATCTTCAGCGGTCACACGACCCAGAACGCGTTCACGCAGTGGCTCTTTAACGTCACCACCTTCGATAACCGGAGTCATCATGATGCCGTTGTGAGTACCACAGTCATCTTCGGTCACTACCAGGTCCTGCGCCACGTCAACCAGACGACGGGTCAGATAACCGGAGTTTGCCGTTTTCAGTGCGGTATCCGCCAAGCCTTTACGAGCACCGTGCGTGGAGATGAAGTACTGGAGTACGTTCAGACCTTCACGGAAGTTCGCTGTGATTGGCGTTTCGATGATGGAGCCATCTGGCTTGGCCATCAGGCCACGCATACCCGCCAACTGACGGATCTGAGCGGCAGAACCACGAGCACCGGAGTCGGCCATCATAAAGATGCTGTTGAAGGAAACTTGTTGTTCCACCACGCCGTCACGGTTAACCACGTCTTCAACCGACAGGTTTTCCATCATCGCTTTAGCAACACGTTCGTTCGCCGCAGCCCAGATATCGATCACTTTGTTGTAGCGTTCGCCCGCGGTAACCAGACCAGACTGGAACTGCTCCTGGATCTCGGCAACTTCGGTTTCCGCTTCTTCGATGATCTCTGCTTTCTTGGCTGGGATAACCATGTCATCGATACCTACGGATGCGCCTGAACGGGCAGCGTAAGCAAAACCGGTGTACATGATCTGGTCGGCGAAGATGACGGTCGGCTTCAGGCCCAGGATGCGGTAACAGGTGTTCAGCATCTTGGAGATCGCTTTCTTGCCCAGAGGCTGGTTCACGATCGAGTAAGGCAGACCTTGCGGTACGATCATCCACAGGATGGCGCGACCGATGGTGGTATCAATAATCGAAGTCTGGTGAACAGATTCACCTTCGGTATTCTTGATCTCTTCTGTAATACGCACTTTTACGCGTGCATGCAGAGAGGCCAGACCGGCGCGGTAAACGCGTTCAGCTTCTTTAGGACCCGTCAGAACCATGCCTTCGCCTTTGGCGTTAACACAGTCACGAGTCATGTAGTACAGACCCAATACAACGTCCTGAGAAGGAACGATGATTGGCTCGCCGTTCGCTGGTGACAGGATGTTGTTGGTAGACATCATCAACGCACGCGCTTCCAGCTGGGCTTCCAGCGTCAACGGTACGTGAACAGCCATCTGGTCACCATCGAAGTCGGCGTTGTAGGCCGCACAAACCAGCGGGTGCAGCTGGATCGCTTTACCTTCGATCAGAACCGGTTCAAACGCCTGGATACCCAAACGGTGCAGGGTTGGTGCACGGTTCAGCAGTACCGGGTGTTCGCGGATCACTTCGTCCAGGATATCCCAAACGACAGCTTCTTCGCGCTCAACCATTTTCTTGGCGGCTTTGATCGTTGTGGCCAGGCCACGCAGTTCCAGCTTGCCGTAGATGAACGGTTTGAACAGCTCCAGTGCCATTTTCTTCGGCAGACCGCACTGATGCAGACGCAGGTATGGACCTACGGTGATAACAGAACGACCAGAGTAGTCAACACGTTTACCCAACAGGTTCTGACGGAAACGACCCTGCTTACCTTTGATCATGTCGGCCAAAGATTTCAGAGGACGCTTGTTGGAACCGGTGATAGCACGACCGCGACGGCCGTTATCCAGCAGGGCATCTACCGCTTCTTGCAGCATACGCTTTTCGTTGCGCACGATGATGTCAGGCGCAGCCAGATCCAGCAGGCGTTTCAGACGGTTGTTACGGTTGATCACGCGGCGGTACAGATCGTTCAGATCTGAAGTCGCGAAACGGCCACCATCCAGTGGAACCAATGGACGCAGATCTGGCGGCAGTACCGGCAGCACGGTCAGGATCATCCACTCTGGCTTGTTACCAGATTGCACGAACGCTTCCAGCAGCTTGATACGCTTGGTCAGCTTCTTACGCTTGGTTTCGGAGTTGGTTTCGTTCAGCTCTTCACGCAACTGCTCACACTCGGCTTCCAGATCCATGTTTTTCAACAGGGCCTGAATAGCTTCCGCACCCATCTTGGCGTCGAATTCGTCACCAAACTCTTCCAGCGCATCCAGATACTGCTCTTCAGTCAGGATCTGACGACGCTCGAGGTTGGTCATACCGCCTTCTACTACCACGTAGGATTCGAAGTACAGTACACGTTCGATGTCACGCAGCGGCATATCCAGCAGCAAACCGATGCGCGAAGGCAGCGATTTCAGGAACCAGATGTGCGCAGTTGGGGAAGCCAGTTCGATGTGGCCCATACGCTCACGGCGTACTTTGGTCTGGGTCACTTCAACGCCGCACTTCTCACAGATCACGCCGCGGTGTTTCAAGCGCTTGTACTTACCGCACAGGCACTCGTAATCTTTTACCGGCCCAAAGATACGGGCGCAGAAAAGGCCGTCACGCTCAGGTTTGAACGTACGGTAGTTAATGGTTTCCGGCTTTTTAACTTCACCGAACGACCATGAACGGATCATGTCTGGCGATGCCAGAGCAATCTTGATCGCATCAAACTCTTCGGTCTTAGTTTGCGCTTTCAGAAACTTTAATAAGTCTTTCACGGATTGGCTCCTGTCGGAGTTAAACCTGTTGGGAGCACGCTGACAAATCGTGCGCCCGTGTGACCTGAACAACCACCCTCTGGCTCCCTAAGGTCGGGAGCCAGAGCTGGAATAGCGATTAGTCGCCTTCCAGTTCGATGTTGATACCCAGCGAGCGGATTTCTTTCAACAGTACGTTGAAGGACTCCGGCATGCCTGGTTCCATACGGTGATCGCCATCCACGATGTTTTTGTACATCTTGGTACGGCCGTTGACGTCATCCGACTTAACGGTAAGCATTTCCTGCAAGGTGTAAGCTGCGCCGTATGCTTCCAGCGCCCACACTTCCATCTCACCAAAGCGCTGACCACCGAATTGCGCCTTACCACCCAGCGGCTGCTGAGTAACCAAGCTGTAAGAACCGGTAGAACGCGCGTGCATCTTATCGTCAACCAAGTGGTTCAGTTTCAGCATGTACATATAGCCGACGGTTACCTGGCGCTCGAACTGCTCGCCGGTACGGCCATCAAACAGCGTAATCTGACCTGAAGTCGGGATACCGCCCATTTCCAGCAGTTGCTTGATTTCTGACTCTTTCGCACCATCGAAGACTGGGGTTGCGATCGGCATACCTTTTTTCAGGTTCTCTGCCAGACGCAAGACTTCGTCGTCGGTGAAGGTGTTCAGGTCAACTTTCTGGCAAACGCCGTCACCCAGATCGTAAGCCTTCTGGATGAATTCACGCAGCTTGGCCACTTCCTGGTGCTGCTTGAGCATTTGGTTGATCTTCTCACCAATGCCTTTCGCCGCCATACCCAGGTGAGTTTCCAGGATCTGACCGATGTTCATACGCGATGGAACGCCCAGCGGGTTCAGAACGATGTCAACCGGCGTACCGTTTTCATCGTAAGGCATATCTTCGATCGGGTTGATCTTGGAGATAACACCCTTGTTACCGTGGCGGCCTGCCATCTTGTCACCCGGTTGGATCTGACGCTTAACGGCCAGATACACCTTGACGATTTTCAGCACGCCTGGTGCCAGATCGTCGCCTTGGGTGATCTTACGACGTTTGGCATCCAGCTTCTTCTCGAAGTCGGATTTCAGTTCGTCGTACTGCTCTGCCAGCTGTTCCAGCTGGTTTTGCTTGTCTTCGTCGGTCAGGCCCAGTTCCAACCAGCGATCGCGTGGCAGTTTGCTCAGCTTCTCGGCTTCGATACCACCAGAAACCAGTACCGCATGGATACGAGCGAACAGGCCAGCTTCCAGGATCTGCAGTTCTTCAGTCAGGTCTTTCTTCGCCTGCTTCAGCTGCATCTCTTCGATTTCCAACGCACGTTTGTCTTTGTCCACGCCATCGCGGGTAAAGACCTGCACGTCGATAACCGTACCGGAAACGCCGTTTGGTACGCGCAGAGAAGAGTCTTTAACGTCAGACGCTTTCTCACCGAAGATCGCACGCAGCAGCTTCTCTTCTGGCGTCAGCTGGGTTTCACCTTTCGGCGTTACCTTACCAACCAGAATGTCGCCACCGGTCACTTCTGCACCGATATACACGATACCGGATTCATCCAGCTTGGAGAGCGCTGCTTCACCCACGTTAGGGATGTCAGCAGTGATCTCTTCCGGCCCCAGTTTGGTGTCGCGAGACACGCAAGCCAGTTCCTGGATGTGGATGGTGGTGAAGCGATCTTCCTGTACTACACGTTCGGAGACCAAGATGGAGTCTTCGAAGTTGTAGCCGTTCCAAGGCATGAACGCGACGCGCATGTTCTGACCCAATGCCAGTTCACCCAGGTCTGTAGACGGGCCATCTGCCAGCACGTCGCCGCGCTCGATTGGCTCACCCAGATTCACACAAGGCATCTGGTTGATACAGGTGTTCTGGTTAGAACGGGTGTACTTGGTCAGGTTATAAATATCGATACCTGCTTCGCCCGGGTACATCTCGTCTTCGTTAACTTTGATAACGATACGGGAAGCATCCACGTACTGGATCACACCACCACGTTTGGCAACGGCAGTAACACCGGAGTCAACCGCTACGGCACGTTCCATACCGGTACCTACCAGCGGCTTGTCAGCACGCAGGGTTGGCACCGCTTGACGTTGCATGTTCGCACCCATCAATGCACGGTTGGCGTCATCGTGTTCCAGGAATGGGATCAGTGAAGCACCAACAGAAACAACCTGCTGGGTTGATACGTCCATATAGTCAACCTGGTCGCGGCTAAACAGGCTTGATTCGCCTTTGCTACGACAGGTAACCAGGTCTTCTTCAAAGCGGCCTTCTTCGTCCAGGTTGGAGTTCGCCTGAGCGATAACGAAGTTGCCTTCTTCAATAGCAGACAGATAGTTGATTTCATCGGTCACCACGCCGTCACGCACGCGGCGGTACGGGGTTTCCAGGAAGCCATACTCGTTGGTCTGTGCGTACACGGACAAGGAGTTGATCAGACCGATGTTTGGACCTTCCGGCGTTTCGATTGGGCACACGCGACCGTAGTGAGTCGGGTGTACGTCTCGAACTTCAAAGCCGGCACGTTCACGGGTCAGACCGCCTGGGCCCAATGCAGAGATACGACGTTTGTGCGTGATCTCGGACAACGGGTTGTTCTGGTCCATAAACTGGGACAGCTGGCTTGAACCGAAGAACTCTTTCACCGCCGCCGAAATTGGCTTGGCGTTGATCATGTCCTGAGGCATCAGGGTATCCAGATCGCCCAGGGACAGACGTTCTTTCACCGCACGCTCAACACGTACCAGACCGACACGGAACTGGTTCTCGGCCATTTCGCCAACGGAACGGATACGACGGTTGCCCAAGTGGTCGATATCGTCCACTTCGCCTTTACCGTTACGGATATCGATGAGCTTCTTCATCACTTCGATGATGTCGTCTTTGCTCAGGATGCCCGAACCTTCGATCTCGTCACGCAGCAGAGAACGGTTGAACTTCATCCGGCCAACCGCAGACAGATCGTAGCGGTCTTCAGAGAAGAACAGGTTCTCGAACAGGCTTTCCGCCGCTTCACGCGTTGGTGGCTCACCAGGGCGCATCATGCGGTAGATTTCTACCAGAGCGCTCAGACGATCGCTGGTTGGGTCGACACGTACGGTTTCAGAGATGTACGCACCGTGGTCCAGATCGTTGGTGAACAGCGTTTCGATACGCTTGTGGCCTGACTGACTCAGCTTGGCCAACAGATCCAGTGACAGCTCCATGTTGGCTGCACAGATCAATTCGCCGGTATTGGTATCGATATAGTCCTTCGCGACCACTTTGCCCGCGATGTACTCAACCGGTACTTCAATGCTGCGAATTTCGTCTTTTTCGAGCTGACGGATATGACGAGCGGTGATACGGCGCGCTTTCTCAACGTAGATCTTACCGTTGGCTTCGATATCGAAGGACGCAGTTTCACCACGCAGACGCTCTGGAACCAGCTCCATCTGCAGCTTGTTATCACGGATCTCGAAAACAATTTTCTCAAAGAACAGGTCAAGGATCTGCTCAGTGGTGTAGCTCAGCGCGCGCAGAATAATGGTCGCAGGCAGTTTGCGGCGACGGTCGATACGCACGAACAGGTTGTCTTTCGGGTCAAACTCGAAATCCAGCCATGAGCCACGGTAAGGGATGATACGTGCGTTATACAGCACTTTGCCCGAGGAGTGGGTTTTGCCCTTATCGCTGTCGAAGAACACACCAGGACTACGATGCAGCTGGGATACGATAACCCTCTCAGTACCGTTAATGACAAAGGTACCGTTTTCGGTCATGAGCGGAATTTCGCCCATATAGACTTCTTGTTCCTTGATGTCTTTGACCGTACCTTCTGGTGCTTCACGTTCGTAGATGACCAGGCGCAGTTTTACGCGCAGCGGTGCAGAGTACGTCACACCACGGATCTGGCACTCTTTAACGTCAAACACCGGCTCACCAAGACGGTAGCTAACGTATTGCAGCTCCGAATTGCCACTGTAGCTCTGGATCGGGAAAACAGAACGGAATGCGGCTTCTAAGCCGTATTGCCCTTCTGGATCTTGCTCGATAAATTTCTGGAACGAGTCAAGCTGGATAGAAAGGAGATAAGGTATGTCCAAAACTTGTGGACGCTTACCAAAATCCTTACGAATACGTTTCTTCTCGGTATAGGAGTAAACCATAGGGTTCCTCAGCTCGCTGGAAAGTCGAACCTATTGTCCGTCCGGGTAGGGGACGGTTCATGCAACACCGTTTTGTTGACCGGAAAGCGAGAACACTTTCCGCAATACTCGTTTCTATCACGCTTAAATCATTTCATTGCCGTGGCGGCAGATTCGGCTGCGGCGCAGAGGGCAGTATATTAAGTCGTCGATAGAAAGAAATATTGGGGTTAGCCAGTAGTCAAACAGTGTGAAACTCTACTGACGCCCTACAGCGCAAAAAGGCTGGTGACCAAAAAGTCACCAGCCATCAGTCTGTTAGTTAAAACAGACTGCACTCCAAAAGCAGTGGCTTATTTAACTTCAACTTCAGCGCCAGCTTCTTCCAGAGCTTTTTTCAGTGCTTCAGCGTCGTCTTTGCTGATGCCTTCTTTCAGTGCTGCTGGTGCAGACTCAACCAGGTCTTTAGCTTCTTTCAGACCCAGGCCAGTTGCGCCACGTACTGCTTTGATTACTGCAACTTTGTTCGCGCCGATACCTTTCAGTACAACGTCGAATTCAGTTTTTTCTTCAGCAGCTTCAACAGCAGCAGCAGGACCTGCAGCTACAGCAGCAGCAGAAACACCGAACTTCTCTTCCATAGCGGCGATCAGTTCAACGATTTCCATTACAGACAGGGCTGCAACGCCTTCGATAATTTGGTCTTTAGTGATAGACATAACAAAAGTTCCTAAAATTCAGAAATAGTTTAAATACGTAAGCAAAGGCTAAGAAAGAGAGAGGCTTATGCCGCTTCTTTCTGATCGCGTACTGCAGCCAGAGTGCGAACCAATTTGCCGGCAGCGGCTTCTTTCATGGTTGCCATCAGGCGTGCGATTGCTTCATCGTAAGTAGGCAGCGTTGCCAAGCGGTCGATTTGTGCCGCAGGGATCAGCTCACCTTCAAAGGCCGCAGCTTTAACCTCAAATTTTGCATTCGCTTTCGCGAACTCTTTGAACAGACGAGCAGCAGCGCCCGGGTGTTCAGTAGAGAATGCAATCAAGGTAGGACCGACAAACGTGTCTTTCAGGCATTCGAACGCAGTGCCTTCAACTACGCGACGCATCAAGGTGTTGCGAACAACACGCATGTAAACGCCAGCTTCACGACCTGCTTTACGCAGTTCAGTCATTTTATCAACGGTAACGCCACGAGAATCCGCAACTACCGCAGACAGCGCGCCTTTGGCTACTTCGTTGACTTCAGCAACAATCGCTTGTTTGTCTTGAAGATTTAATGCCATTAGCTTTTTGCTCCTGGATTTAGCCGGGGAAAATCCCCGGAACTCACTTCACTCAACAGTTTGTGCGAACACGCGCCGTTGAGCGGCTTAACACGGTGAGCAGAATCCAGCAAAGACCATTCTTTTTAAAAAAGAAAAAATTTCTTTAGGCTCTGTCACCGTCTACGCAGGAAGGATTAAGTGCCTTACGGCACACCTGCGGTCTTGGACGGAGGCCTGGATAGGCCAGGCTCCAACCGAAAAATCTGTTGTTCCGCACGTAGCAGAACCTTGGGGGATAAGATTCTAGATGAATCCCACCCCCAAGTCAAAGCGATTAATCACCAGGTGATTAGTTCGCTACAGCACTCAGACCGCTTTGATCGATAGCAACGCCAGCACCCATGGTGGTGGAGAGGCTAACTTTCTTGATGTACATGCCTTTTGCCTGAGATGGTTTGGCTTTTTTCAGCGCAACCAGCAGAGACTCCAGGTTTTCCTTCAGCTTGTCTGTGTCGAAATCAACCTTACCGATAGTGGTATGGATGATACCGTTTTTGTCGTTACGATAACGAACCTGACCTGCTTTAGCGTTCTTCACAGCTTCTGCAACGTTAGGAGTAACGGTACCCACTTTCGGGTTAGGCATCAGACCACGTGGACCCAGAACCTGGCCCAGTTGACCTACAACGCGCATTGCATCCGGGGAAGCAATAACCACGTCGAAGTTCATCTCGCCTTTCTTGATCAGGTCAGCCAGATCTTCCATACCTACCAGCTCTGCGCCTGCAGCTTTAGCAGCTTCAGCGTTAGGGCCCTGGGCAAATACGGCAACGCGAACGCTGCGACCGGTGCCGTGTGGCAGAACGGTAGCACCACGTACGTTTTGGTCTGATTTACGAGCGTCGATGCCGAGGTTAACGGCAACGTCAACGCTTTCTACGAATTTAGCGGTGGCCAGCTCTTTCAGCAGAGCAACAGCTTCGAGGATGTCATACTGTTTAGTAGCATCAACTTTGTCACGGATCACGCGCATGCGCTTGGTCAGCTTAGCCATTTCTTAATCCTCCACTACCAGGCCCATGGAACGAGCAGTACCTTCGATGGAGCGAATCATCGCTGCAACGTCAGAACCAGTCATGTCCGCAGCTTTGGTTTCTGCGATTTCACGAACCTGTGCACTAGTCACTTTGCCAACTTTATCTTTGTTCGGCTTGCCGGAACCAGATTTAATACCAGCCGCTTTCTTCAGCAGAACTGCTGCTGGCGGGGTTTTGGTAACGAAAGTGAAGGAGCGATCAGAATAAACTGTAATAACAACCGGGATCGGCAGGCCTTTCTCAACGCTGTCAGTTTTAGCGTTGAATGCCTTACAGAATTCCATGATGTTAACACCTTGCTGACCCAGAGCTGGACCAACTGGTGGACTTGGGTTAGCCATACCGGCTGCAACTTGCAGCTTAACGTAGGCTTGTACTTTCTTGGCCATTGAAATTTCCTCGTTTGGGTAATATCGCCTCCTGAGAGGCTCCCCGTGTTTTATCTCGCTGCAAGAGCAAGACATCTAAAAACAAAAGGCGCGAAATTATAGTTCAATTTCGCGCCTCTGACAAGCCACAAATCCGCTCGCCTTGCTGATTATTTGATCAGCCTTTTTCTACCTGGCTAAAGTCCAGTTCCACCGGCGTTGCACGGCCAAAGATGGAGACAGACACTTTCAGGCGGCTCTTCTCGTAGTCCACTTCTTCAACGACGCCGTTAAAGTCAGCAAATGGACCATCGTTGACGCGCACCAGTTCACCCGGCTCGAACATCGTTTTCGGACGTGGCTTATCACCAGCCTGCTGCAGGCGGTTCATAATCGCGTCCACTTCTTTATCGCTGATCGGTGCAGGACGATCGGAAGTTCCACCGATGAAGCCCATAACACGAGGAACACTGCGCACCAAGTGCCAGCTGGCGTCATTCATCACCATCTGAACCAGTACATAGCCAGGGAAGAATTTACGCTCACTCTTACGACGCAGACCACCACGGATCTCCACCACTTCTTCGGTGGGAACCATGACTTCGCCGAACAGCTCTTCCATATCGTGCAGTTTGATATGTTCACGCAGCGATTGCGCTACGCGACCTTCAAAACCGGAAAACGCCTGAACGACGTACCAGCGTTTTTTTGGGGCTTCAGACATTTTAGAACCTCAGGCCAGTAATAAACGATACCAGACGGACCAATATACCATCCAGGCCCCACAGAATCAGTGACATCACGGCGGTTACCGCGGCAACGATCAACGTGGTGTGTAACGTTTCCTGACGAGTTGGCCAGATCACTTTACGTACTTCAGTACGCGCTTCGCGCGCAAACGCAACGGTGGCTTTGCCTTTAGTGGTCATCAATGCCACTGCACCAGCAACGGCAATAACCACGACAACGGCCAACGCACGCAGCGGCAGGCTGAAATCACGGTAGTAATAGTTACCGACGATAGCCACAACCAACAGAACGGCGACGATTGACCACTTGGCCGCTTCAAGGCCGCGCCCGCTCCCTTGAGCCTCGGTATTCGCACTCATAAACCAACCTGTCACTAATGATTCGAACAAACAACTTTGCCTCGCAATGCGAGGCAAACCAAACCGAACAGATGCCGCTTGGCAGCATCCCGGTGTTTTACGCCATGACGTATTTCAGTCAATACCGTTTAAGAGCCCATCTCACCAATGATTATGACTGCAAAATCGCTGATGAGATAGGTTCTAGTTCACAGCGTAGAAAAAGGGCATCAAATGATGCCCTTTTATCGCATGTCGCGTCAAATATTATCCGCGATTAAGCGATAACTTTGGCAACAACACCAGCGCCAACGGTACGGCCGCCTTCACGGATTGCGAAACGCAAGCCTTGGTCCATAGCGATTGGGTGGATCAGGGTAACAACCATGTTCACGTTATCGCCTGGCATTACCATCTCTACGCCTTCTGGCAGTTCGATGG
>NZ_JBLJAJ010000042.1:0-30773 GCF_047530005.1 Serratia sp. N21D137 | reverse complement strand
AGAACCGCTCTTTCTGAGTCAGATGTTTTCCCTGCATGCAACAGGCTCTCCAGTAGGGCCAGAGCGGTGATTTTATCCGGGTCTGGCCAGTGGGTCACTTTGTTGCGTTTCGAGTGGGAATGGGGCATAGACTGGGCAGCGAGCACCGGCGGTTATGACAGTGTAACCGTGCAGGACGTGATGCTGGGAGCGGTGGAAAAGCGCTTCGGTGCAACGCTCCCGGACAAGCCGGTGCAGTGGCTGACGGACAACGGTTCGGCGTATACAGCGCATGATACGCGCAAGTTCGCCAGAGAGCTGAATCTGGAAGCCTGCACAACAGCAGTGAGCAGTCCACAAAGTAACGGCATGGCGGAACGGTTCGTGAAAACGATGAAGGAAGACTACATAGCGTTCATGCCAAAACCGAATGCGCGAACGGCGCTGCAGAACCTGGCGGCGGCGTTCAACCATTACAATGAAAACCATCCGCATAGTGCACTGGGATATCACTCCCCGAGGGAATACCGGCGCCTGCGGGCATCGTTAACTTAAGATACAAAAGCTGTCTGGAGATGGTGGGTCAAGATCAGTCTGGCCTGCAGTATCCACCGTGCGGTAGAGATATTTCCACTGGTCTTTGACTTTGTTGTAGGTTTCATCCATTCGCCACCGCTGACCTACGGTGCGCTTGTGTCGGCGGAAAACCTTATCCAGTAGCGGTACCAGGCGGATAATCCAACGATCCAACGTGGAATGGTCAACGACAACACTGCGCTCCGCCATCATCTCTTCGATGTTTCGCAGACTCAGTGCATAGGCGAGGTACCAGCGGACACACTGAGCCATAATATTGACGAGATAATGCAGACGACTGAAAGAGTTTTGAATGAGAGATATGGGCAGGTAATAACAAAAAAAATATTATCCAACAACGCCTTAGTGCGATAGGGTTCTCTGAATTCATTGTTTATTTATAATTATTTATCATTATTTATCAACTTGAATGAAGAGGGTGATATATGCTTATTTTCTAGAAAGTGGCATCCAAATTCAGTTTTTGATGCAGAACCTTTCCCTTAGTTGAAAAATATGCTCACATTAGATGAAGTAAATGGATCGACTGCGGTGGCGATTTGTGCGGTAGCTATGCCCTTAACTCACTCATAGTCATCAATTATGTTAATTTTCCACTTGAGTGTACGTGTGCGCTAGTGCCTTAAAAGGAAAATCTTACCCCATAGTGGTTTTTATCATAACTGTATGTTTTTTTTAAAAAAAAGATATAGTTATACTGTGTTACCTTATCGAATGAATTTCAAGAGAACCTAAATCGTTACACGTGGAAAAATGCTGTCCTGTTCGTGAGGATTGATGGGAATGCAAAGTTTTACAAAAAATAATTTTGGTTCTGGATTCATCCGACCTTTGTGGGTGATTTAGTATGTGTAATAAATATCCTTTACGCTATGCTTTACTGGCGTTTTATTTATTTTCTTTTATGTTGATTAGCGGATGTGGCTTGTCATCACAAAGCGACATTACACGATACTACCTTCAGTTCCAAACTCAGCCGAAAATTAACAGCTCTGCGCCATTAAAGATCAAAGTATTTTTACTAAAATCTGATGTGGAATTTATGTCCGCTGATTTCTACTCTTTACAAAATAATGCGCAAAAGGTTCTCTCTGGCAACTTGCTCAACAGCGATGAATTTTTCTTTATGCCTAGCCTGCTTGTAAAAAACCTCAACGTGCAAAGCACACAGGAATCGCGTTTTATCGGGGTGATGGCGGAATACCAGTCCTTAGATGGTAAAAAGTGGCGTATTTCTTTTCCTCTCCGACCCACTGAGAAAAGACCTTCTTGGCAGTTCTGGAAACTGTCAGCAGATCAACTTCATGCAAATTTTTATCTTGATGTAAATGGGATCCACGAAGTTCAATAACAGTGTGAGCTCTAACAGGAAATTTCTATGAATAAAGCAGAAAAAGTGGTATGGACTGAAGGTATGTTCTTGCGACCGCATCACTTTCAGCAGGCTGAAAGCTACCTGCAAACGCAAATTCGAGAATGGGGAGTATTACAACGCCCCTGGTTGTGGGGGTTTCTTGATATTGAACTAGATGATGCTATGTTGTGCCAGGGGTGCATTGCGTTGAGTTACGCCAGTGGTCTGTTGCCGGACGGTACCTTCTTTAAGTTCCGAGGTACCCATAATTGCCCGGTGCCGTTGCAGGTACCGGATAACGTTTCTGGTGAGAAAGTGATGTTGGCATTGCCTGCACGCCGTAGTGGACGTGAAGAAGTTATCTTTAGTGAAAAGAATGATTCGCTGGCACGCTTCACAGCATTTGAAAAGGAAGTAGAAGATGACAATGCACTTTCGCTTGGTAATGCTACTGTACAGTGTGCTCGCCTGCGTTTGACTCTAATGCTGGAAAAGGATTTAACTGCTGAATGGACTGCGATCGGTGTGGCGTTTATTGCTGAAAAACGTAACAATCAAGCTGTGCGTCTTGATAACAGTTATATTCCACCGATGTTAAATGGCATTAATCATCCGCGGATTTACGCCATGATCAACGATTTACATGGTCTTTTGGCTCAGCATAGTCAGCAAATCGGTAGCCGCTTGCGGCGACAGGGACGTTTTAACACTTCTGAATTAAGTGAGTTCACACTGTTAGCTCTGGTAAATCGCTATCTCGGCAATTTATCTCATCTTAAAACACAGACGCTAGTACATCCTGAATCGATGTGGAGAAGCTGGTTACCGTTTGCTGCTGAGTTAACTACTTGGACGGCTCAGCGTAGTCTTGACGCAGAACTGCCTGTTTACGACCATAACGATCTCGCCAACTGCTTCTTAAAGCTAATGGTGCTGCTGCGTCAGGGACTATCGCTGGTAATACAAGACAACACCATTCAGCTGCCGCTGATCGAACGCTCACAAGGACTGAACATTGCCACAGTTCCAGAAGGCAGCATGATGCGCGAATTTGGCTTCGTTCTGGCAGTAAAAGCTAGTATGCCTGGCGATGTGCTGCAGACACATTTCCCAACACACATGAAAGTTGCTCCAGTCGGCAAAATTCGCGATCTAGTACAGCTGCAGTTACCAGGTCTGATCCTGTCCTCTATGCCCGCTGCTCCGCCACAAATTCCGTGGCATGCCGGTTATCACTACTTCGAAGTCAAGAAGGACGGCAAGTTGTGGGCCGAAATAGAAAAATCTGGCGCTTTTGCGTTGCATCTGGCTGGCGAGTTCCCTGGTCTGGACATGGAGTTTTGGGCTATCCGCAGTCTGACAGAATAAAAAGTGAGTACTTATGATACAGGAACAACAGACTGTTATCAGCCACTATGTTAGCGACAGTAATCCACTGGTGACAGCTGCTACTCCATTGCTTAACGCGATTCCGCAAATCCGCAAGTTGATGTCGCATGACGATCTAGCTGGTTTGCGTCAGCGACTGATCGATGAAATTCGTTGTTTTGAGATGCGGAGTCAGCAGGCGGGGCTACAGTACGAGGTGATTGTTGGTGCACGCTACTGTCTGTGTACTGCACTAGATGAAGCCGCTGCGTTGACGCCGTGGGGCAGTAATGGAGTTTGGTCAGGAAGTGGCCTGCTGGTTACTTTTCAAAGCGAAACTTGGGGCGGAGAGAAATTCTTCCAGTTGTTGGCGCAATTGTCACAGAACCCCCGTGAGCACATCAATCTTCTGGAATTGATTAACTACTGTCTATTGTTAGGTTTCGAAGGACGCTACCGGGTGATGGATAACGGTCGTACCCAGTTGGAAACTATCAAACAGCGTCTGTGGCAGATGATTCGCAGCATACGTGGCGGCTATGTGCCACAGTTATCTGTACATGGCGAGGCTAGACCAGTGTTACGTAAGCTATGGTGTCCTATAGTACCTCTGTGGGTTTGTATCGTATTGGCATGTTTTGCTGCCTATCTATTTTACACCATTCTAAACTGGCGACTGGATGATGCGATTAATCCGGTACTGGCGAAAATTTATCAGACGTCATTGCCGGAAGTGACTATAGCTAAGTCATCTGAAAATTTACCCGTGGTACTTAACCTACGTAACTTTCTGCGACCTGAGATTGTCGAAGGTGTGATTGCTGTACGTGATGAAGCCGATCGCAGCGTAGTCATTCTTAACGGTGACGGCTTATTCGCGTCAGCATCAACTATAGTACACGATAGTTACGAACCAGTGATTGACCGTATCGCTCAGGCACTGAACAATGTCAATGTCCGTATTATTGTTGTTGGTTACAGTGATAATGTACCTATCCGCAGCATGCACTTTGTCTCTAACTATGAATTGTCGCTGGAACGTGCGCGTTCGGTACAGAAACAGCTGCAAAAATATTTGTCGAATCCTGAACGCGTAAAAGCTGAAGGGCGAGGCGAAATGAACCCCTTTGTACCGAATACTACTCCTGAGAACCGAGCCCGTAACCGCCGTGTAGAAATTATTGTGCTAGCATCGCCCGATAATACCCGTGCTGAACTGAACAGATTGCCCCAAGGAAATTAAGGATGCTGACATTTCTACTTTCCATTATGACTAACCGGCTGCTTTGGGGGGCGCTCTGTACCACGGTAGTAGCCTATGCAATTTGGGCGATTGGTCCAATGCTGTTGATTGCTGATACTTCGCCACTCAAGTCGGAACAAAACCGCATTATATCCATTATGGCGGTGTATCTTATCTGGATTCAAAGCCATATTCTGCCTCGCCTGTATAATTCCTGGCTCAACCGCAAGTTGATGAATAATCTGAAGGAGGAACTACAAAATAACGATCCACAACAGCGTTTGAATTGCGAATATCAGATCCTTGCTGAGCGCTTTCATGGAGCAGCACAGATGCTGAAAAAAGCACATTTCACCAAAACTGGCTGGAGCACACGTTTCAGCAATCAGTATATCTATCAGTTGCCCTGGTATGTGATTCTCGGTGCATCAGGTTCTGGTAAAACTACAGTGCTTGCTAACTCTGGGCTGGATTTCCCGCTTGTCGACCGCTTTGGTAAAACGGTTCTACGCGGTATTGGCGGTACGCGAAACTGTGATTGGTGGTTTTCCAACGAAGCCGTAATGTTGGATACTGCTGGACGCTATACCACCCAGGATAGTGAACAGGCACAGGATGCTGGTGAGTGGTTTAAGTTTATTGGTTTATTGCGTAAATATCGCCGCCGACAGCCGATCAACGGTGCTGTCGTCACGGTGAGCATATCCGATCTGTTAACTCAATCTACTGACGAATTGCACCAGCAGGCGGTAAATCTGCGCCAACGCCTCTCTGAATTGCATGAGCAGTTAGGTATTCGTTTCCCGGTTTATTTGTTTGTCACCAAAGCTGACCTGCTTAAAGGTTTTCGTGCCTGGTTTGCTGATTATGACAAAGTGAAGCGCGATCAGATATGGGGGGTCACTTTTCCGTGGGGGCAGGCCAAACTCGCCAATTTTGATTTGATGAGTAGTTTCAAGCAAGAGTTCGTGCTGTTGCAACAGCGGCTTGAAGCAGGCCTGCCGGAAGCCATGATGCAAGAGTATGATGCTAAAACTCGTGCCGAAGCCTGGTTGTTCCCGCAAGAGTTTGCAGCGATATATCCGCTGCTGGCAGATTACCTCAGTATTGTTTTTGCCCGCTCTAATTTTGAAACTGAATTTTCACCACGTGGCATTTACTTCACCAGCAGTGCCCAGGAGGGGCGGCCGTTTGACTCTGTACTGCGTGAACTTAACCGTGCACTGTCCTTACCTCAGGGGAACGACAGTGACAATAGGGATGCTGTAAGCAAAGAAGCACCGACTCCTGACAGCAAAGAACGGAGTTATTTCATTAAAAATCTGCTGCAAAATGTTATTTTCCAGGAAGCCGGTATTGCGGGTCAGAACAGGTGGTGGGAGTTGCTTAATCGTGCAGCTATCTGGTCGGGCTATTTGATGCTTGTCTTGCTGTTAGTCTTACTATGCATCCTGTGGTTGACTAGCTATGGTAAAAACAAAGCTTACCTGGAGGAGGTGCTGGCGAAGGTGTCATTGGTTGAGCTGCAGAGCAAAGCGTTGCAAAAAAACGGCCAGCACAATCTGTTTGAAATACTGCCGCTGTTGAATGGTTTGCTGGAAATATCGAAAAGTGCCAATTTTGATGTGAACGACCCACCAAACATCCGCCGTATGGGACTTTACCGTGGCTATGACATTAGTGATGCTTCACAGATTCTTTACCAGAAAACGCTCAGGCAAATGTTGTTGCCTGATGTTGCTATGCGCATTGCTACTTGGCTGCGTAACGATGACGGCAGTGATGCTGAGTACAGTTATGCTGCACTGAAAGCTTATCAGATGTTGTATCAGCCAAAGCGGTATGATGGCAAATTCTTGGTCTCTTGGGTGATGCTCAATTTGCAACGAAACTTGCCACAGAACATGACACAGGAACAGCTTCGCCAGTTGGAAGGGCATTTGTTTCAGCTACTGGAACAACAGATTCAGTTGTCACCGTACCCGAAAGACAAGGCACTAATTGCTCGTGAGAGCGCACTTATCAACCAGAAACCGTTTTCTTCGCGCGTTTATGACCGACTAAAGCGTCTACTGGAACATGATGATAACCTCAAGCCAGTATCGTTAGCGATGCTGGGCGGTCCGCAGAGCGAACTGGTGTTCTCGCGCAAAAGTGGTACGCCAATTGCCAATGGTGTTCTGGGATTGTATACCCCAGACGGCTACTGGCAGATTTTCAATAAACAAATCGATAGTGTCACCAGTGAGCTGTATGACGATGATACCTGGGTATTGGGATCTACAAGTGTGCAGGAAGACAAACAGCAAACCAATAACACTGTTCGCCAGCTCTACATAGGCGACTTTATTACCAACTGGGATCGCTTTCTTGCTGATATTCAATTGCATAACAGCCCCTCTCTCTCATCGCGGATCAACGTTGTGCGTTTGCTATCTGCCAATAATTCACCGCTGCGCCTGCTAGTGATGAACCTGAGTCAGGTGCTGGACCTGGCTCGCTCCGAGCCGCAAATTTTCAAGGATGAAAGCCACCTTGAGCAGGACAATCGTGCCAAACGCACACTTGAAGCATTGTTCCATGATGATGGCGGCTCTATCCAGAGCGCGGTAATTAGCAAGACACCAGAACAATTGGTCACTGAACATTATGCACAACTGATTGATTTGGCACAGCCGCTGGAAAAGGGCAGCAAGACTATTGTGTTTGATGATTTTCTCAAACAACTCGATGAGGTCTATCTCTATCTTACTGCGGTGCAAGATGCAACCAATAGTGGCATTCAGCCGCCTGGCAGCAATTCGATCAGCCGTTTGCATGCTAGTGCCGGGCGCTTACCAGGCGTGCTGCAAACTATGTTCAGCAAAATGGCGATCGGTGCCAGTAGTGATACCCAGCACCGCGATCTTGATAACGTGCGTAAACGGATTCACGTTGAAGTTGGCGGTTTTTGCCACCAGGCGATTGCAGGGCGTTATCCGTTAGTTAGCAGTGCCAGCAGTGAAATTACCCCGGATGATCTAGCGCGGATGTTTGCGCCAGGCACAGGTAAGATGGATACATTTTTTCGCGATAACCTGACCAATAAAGTTGATACCACCCAAGCCAATTGGCGCTTTATGCCAGGTATTGACGGAAAAACGTTGCCCGGAAGTGAAGGGGCATTAAGATCTTTCCAGCAAGCACAGTCGATTCGCGATGTGTTCTTTGCCAGTGGCACGAACACGCCGTCATTTAAAATGATGGTGCGCACTATTAGCATGGATAATTCTATCCTTAACTTGACGCTGGATGCTGATGGTCAGCAGTTGCGTTACAGCCACGGTCCACAGGCAGTGCAGATGATTAACTGGCCTGGGCCAGGTGGGACCAATCAGGTGCGCATGCAACTGGGGCTAGCCGATGGTACTACTTCGACACTGGTGACGAGCGGTTTCTGGGCACTCAATCGCTTTTTCGACAAAGCACATACCGTGCCGGGCAGCGACTTAAGTTATCAGGCGACATTTAACGTCGATGGTTATCGGATCACTCTGGAGTTTGTTCCGAACAGTATTCACAATCCGTTCCAGCTTCCACGTTTTTCATGTCCATAACTGAAGGAAAGCTGAACAACTCATATCTTAGCGGCAAGCTGGTACGGAAAATCTTCTGTACTGACGATTTTTACAGCGACTATTTCCATATATGCTGGTTCGACAGTGGTCGTTATGGTTTTCAATTAAGTTACTAGCCTAGCAACAGGAGCCTAGCCAGTTCAGCAACATGTCTGTATGGAGCTTTATAATGTTGCACATCACATGTTAAGTAGCCAGTTGGTACAGATAGAGGCTTGATCCTCTACTGTTATCGGATGTACTGCTATTATTCCATTCTACCTCAGGCAGTGAGTAACAGTTTTCCGCTGAGCAACTTGATCTGGCACTTATATATTTACCAGTTTCAGCGATGGTAAAAAATGAAAGAAGCACTTGAAAATTATAGGCATGATTGGCTATCAACAGAAGAAGGAATTCAACCTAAGTTGGTCAGCAGGCGGAGAATTGCTTTGAACTCCTACGTCCAAAGTAACAATTTTACCGCTCAGTTGTTCACTATTATTCTACTCCATCGGCAGCTCAAGATTGGGCCGATACTGTCTCTATCAGCCGATGTTTCAATAAGCAGGTAAGCAATGAATATTGATGCGTTTCTTGCCCCGGTTACCCCGGAGCAGCCCTGCGGTGAAAACCTTGAATATGACTCTGACTTCCAGGCAATGGAACAGGCAATGCAGGGAAAAGCTGAGCAACAGTTCGGCGACACCATTATCCCAGCAGAGCCTGCTGACTGGGCGACGGTAGAAAGACTGGCGGTAAGTTTGCTCAGCCGAACCAAAGATTTACGTGTCATGCTTGCGCTCACTCAGGCGTGGACTATGCGTAGTGGCCTGACTGGCTATGCTAGCGGTCTGCTGCTGGTACAGCAGGGGCTGTCGATTTACTGGGAGTCAATATACCCGTTGCTGGAAGAATTTGGCGAAATTGATCCGTTCTATCGAATGAATGCGCTAGCGGTGTTAAGCGATAAATCGCGGCTCACCACTGTGTTACATAAGGCTGTATTGTTACATAGTAACAGAGATGACCTGATGGTGTGCGATGCCCAGGCATTGCTTGATGGTAGCAAGACCGAATGTGCTGATTACCTTGGTGGTCGTTCTCGACTGATTGAGGAGTTGGCGTACGGTGGGCAACCTGGCATTGATGCCATTCTCGTTATTCATCTGCGACTGCAGACGATTCAAGACATATTAAGCGATAGACTTGGGGAAAGCTATGTGCTGGAGATGGAGCAGTGGCAAAAGACTGTTGGCTTAATTGCCAGTGCCTGTCAGGTCACCGATATTTCGATGCCTAGTGAGGAAAGTGCAGTGAGTGAACATGAAGTGCTTCACGGTACGGCATCTCCGTCTATTGTTGACTGGCGCAGTGCACAAATAGTTAGCCGCGCTGAGGCGAAAAAGATGCTGGAAAAAGTGAAACAGTACTTTACACAGTATGAACCAAGCCATCCAGCGCCGCTGATGATTGAACGAGTTCAGCGGCTCATTGGGTTGGATTTTATTCAAATAATCAAGGAGTTAAATCCAGATAGTGCTCATCAACTGGAAAACATTTTTGGACGTAGCGACTGACATGTCCGGGCATTATGGTGATAGACATAATGTCTGGCACTTAACCTTTACCGTGTATCTTTGATGGAGAACATCATGGCAGTAAGTAAAAGTGGGCAGAAATTTATCGCATATAACCGTGCACCCCGCGTACAGATCGAGTACGACGTGGAGATTTATGGTGCGGAACGTAAAATTCAGCTTCCGTTTGTGATGGGCGTGATGGCTGATCTGAATGGTAAGTCGGTCGAAAATCAACCTGTGCTTGATGAGCGTAAATTCCTTGAGATCGATGTTGATAACTTTGATGAGCGTATGAAGGCTCTGAAGCCACGTGTTGCTTTCCAGATCGACAACACTCTGACTGGGGCAGGCAAGCTTAACGTTGATTTGACATTCGATAGTATGGACGACTTCCTGCCTGATGCTGTTGCGCGCAAAGTTGGGCCGCTTAACAAACTGCTGGAAGCTCGTACTCAGCTTTCCAACCTGCTGACTTATATGGATGGTAAGAACGGTGCGGAAGAACTGATTGCCCAAATTCTACAGGATCCGACACTGCTCAAGTCTTTGAGCCAGATGCCGAATCAAGATGATAGCGCAAAAGGTAGTGAGGAATAATTGATGAACAACCCGACTAAACGACACAAGAAGCAGTCTGGTCAGGTGTTTAGCCAGAATGAGTTCAGCACGTTACTAAACAAAGAGTTTCGCCCAAAGACTGACCAGGCGCGTTCTGCTGTCGAGAGTGCGGTAAAAACCTTGGCACAACAGGCGCTGGAAAATACTATCACTTTCTCCAATGATACTTACCGCACCATCCAGAACTTGATCGCCGGTATTGATGAACAACTGTCTAGTCTGGTTAACCAAATCCTGCACCATGAAGAATTCCAAAAACTGGAAAGTGCATGGCGTGGCCTGAGCTATCTGGTTAACAACAGTGAAACCGATGAAATGCTGAAAATTCGCTTTATAAGCATTTCCAAGAAAGAGCTGGGCCGTACTCTTAAACGTTACAAAGGGGGAGGTTGGGATCAAAGCCCGATTTTTAAGAAAATCTATGAGCAGGAGTATGGCCAATTCGGTGGTGAGCCGTTTGGCTGCATCGTCGGCGACTACTATTTTGACCATAGCCCACAGGATGTCGAACTACTGGGGGAAATGGCGCGTATCGGGTCTGCGGCGCATTGCCCTTTTATTACCGGTACAGCACCGGAAGTGATGCAGATGGAGTCATGGCAAGAGCTTGCAAATCCACGCGATCTTACAAAAATTTTCCAGAATACCGAATATGCAGCTTGGCGTTCGTTACGTGGCTCGGAAGACGCGCGTTATCTGGGACTGGTTATGCCTCGCTTCCTGTCTCGTCTGCCGTACGGTATTCGTACCAACCCAGTAGATAGCTTTGATTTTGAAGAACAGACCGACGGAGCAGACCACAATAACTATGCGTGGGCTAACTCGGCGTATGCCATGGCAGCAAATATCAATCGCTCGTTCAAAGAATTCGGCTGGTGTACTTCAATTCGCGGTGTCGAATCCGGCGGTGCAGTAGATAATCTGCTTTGCCACACCTTCCCAAGTGACGATGGCGGTGTGGATATGAAATGCCCAACCGAAATTGCCATTAGTGATCGTCGCGAAGCGGAACTGGCGAAAAACGGCTTTATGCCGCTTATTCATCGTAAAAACTCTGACTTTGCTGCTTTTATCGGTGCACAATCGCTGCAGAAACCAGCTGAGTATCATGATGCCGACGCTATGGCGAATGCTCGTCTGGCAGCACGTTTGCCTTATCTGTTTGCCTGCTGCCGTTTTGCTCATTACCTGAAGTGTATCGTGCGTGATAAAATCGGTTCTTTCCGCGAGCGTGACGAAATGGAGGGTTGGCTAAACGACTGGGTTATGGACTATGTTGATGGCGACCCCGCAAACTCGTCGCAGGAAACTAAAGCGCGTAAGCCGCTTGCTGCCGCTGAAGTGAAGGTGTCTGATATTGGAGACCATCTGGGCTACTACACAGCTAAGTTTTTCCTTAGACCGCACTACCAGTTGGAAGGACTGACAGTTTCTTTGCGTTTAGTGTCAAAACTGCCGTCGCTAAAAGCTAAAGAAACATAACATTTTTGTGTTAAAGATGCTATCACTTGGCAATTGGGTAAACCTGATATCATAGAAAGTTATCTTTTATTACCTGTTCAGTAGTTAGCAAGTCAAAATAGCGTAACCCTGTTTTAAGTACAGTGATGGAGTAATGCTGTTCGATATCCTACCCTCTTAAATTGATTAATTTTTCGGATAACTTTTTTTCAACGCGCCTGAAGTTAATTACACGACAAATAAAGTCGATTTTTGTAAGTTATCATGATAAAAACAGTCACAAGTCTGTTGTTACTGACTGTTTTACCTTGGTATATATGGTTTGTAATACCTTATCTTTATTGAAAGTTTACTCTATGAAAAGCTTGTTAAATTTGTTTTTTAACCTGATTTGTGAAGAGGTATTCTGATGAGGTAAGTTGGCTCTTTCTGTATATGGCGCGTGGTGGCTGTGTATTTATTGAGTAGCTTAACTTCAATATTTTAAAATTTAATAACAAAAGTAATTCCCTTGCATTTTAATATAAATAATAATTTCTTTATAAAAGATTGTGTGCGTAATGAGTTTAAGCCTCTTACCACTCATATCCTCTAAGGAGTTAATGTAAATTAATGTTTTGGGGAAGTCTCGGTAATGCGTGTGAACATGATGTGGATTTGATTTTTAGTGATTAAAAAATCGTAGGTACGGTATTTCACAAGGGTAATTAAGAATGTTGATAGATTTATGTCGATTGATATAAATAAGAGGTGAAGTATGAAGGTTTTATTCAAAGTCATACTTTTATTTTTACGTGCGAGTGCTTTTTAGAAAGCAATAATCTTCATTAACAAAGAGTATACATTATGGCTATTGATATGTTTCTTAAGGTTGAGGGTGTTACCGGTGAATCGAAAGATTCTAATCATGCTGGATGGACAGATATTGTTTCTTTTTCCTGGGGGGCATCCCAGCCGGGTAATATGAGTGTGGGCGGGGGGGGGGGGCTGGCAAGGTCAATTTCAGCGACCTGCACGTGAGCACGATGATCGATAAATCAACCACTGCTATCCTGAAGCACTGCTCAGGAGGTAAGCACCTGGCTAAAGTTGAACTGTCAATCTGTAAAGCTGGCGGTCAACAGGTTGAATATGCACGTATCACTCTCGAAGATGTACTAGTGACTTCCGTAATGTATACAGGGGTTGATAACGATTCTGTTGGTGTAGCCTATGCCTTCCAGGCGGCGAAAGTTAAACAGCAGTACTGGGAGCAAACCTCCACAGGTGGTAAAGGTGCAGAGATCAGCACTGGGTGGAATATTAAAGAAAATAAAGAAGTATAATTATTGTGTGTAATCTGAACCAGGGATTCTTCCCTGGTTCTACAGATCAAACGTATTAAGGGTTGGTTAAGTAAAATAAAATTTATAATGTGCGAATTTGTTTTTTTATTTCTTGGTGGTCACTTTATTATTTTATGACTCTTAAAAATGGTCACACCTACAGCTCTATTGTTTATAGTTATAGGTGAGATTTCGTGATTGTGTGGTTTGGCGTGCTTTAATAATAATTTTTGTTTTTTTTATTTATTTTTTTGGGGATAAAATGTTTCGGTTTCAATTTTGTTGGCATAAATTAATTCATTTATTGTGGTGGCTAATTTTGTTTGGTAATACCCTGGCTTTGTGGGGTGATAAAGGTTTTATATCTACTTATCACAAATATTAATATTCTTTTTCCTTATTGTGATTTTCCTATTGTTTGTCGTAATAATAAGAATCTCAAAGGTTATGTTCTTTCCATTGTCGTGAGTATGTCTGAAGGTCTCAAAAAATACTGAAGCAGGAATTCTGCGCTAGTGGGCGGAGCTAAAGTTGTTGGAAGGAGTTGTGTGCTATGCAAGAAAGTTTACTAAAATAACAAACCCACCAATTACAGTGGTTTTTTGGGGGGGGATTTATTCTGTGGAACCTGTCACAAATTTGTAACGATAATGCAGTTGCATTAAGCAATGCCAAATGGTTAGGTGTTGGAGCTAGTCACGCTTTCATGGCAACTTTTTGAAATTAGCTAGATTTGCTGTTACTATTTGTAATAGGACTTATATTCTAAATATTCATAAAGCATGCATTTATAATATAAAGATCATCAATATAAACTTATCGATTATTGCATTGTTTTCTGCCTGTAAATGCCACTGTTCTTATTTTGATAGCAGCAGAATTTGAGTGCTAATCATCTCAGTAGGAATAGGCTATGCAACTCACGATTACTTTGACCAAATCCGGTTATCAGCTGCCACAGGGCAGCTGTGACTTTTATGCATCAGGCTGTACGAGTGGGAGTCCCGTGAACAACAACCTGCTGTTGCCAGATGACGACTGTGTCATTTCTCGATTACAGGTCATTGTTCATGCAGCAACAGATGGCGAGGACCAGACCATCAATCACGGCAACATTACTCGGGTGATGCTAAACAATATTCCGCTGGAGTGTTGGGAGCAGGTCGAACTACAGGATGGCGACATCCTTTCTATCGATAACTACCATATTGAGGTGAGCGATTTCATTCAGGATACTCAGCCGGCCAGCTGCACAGCAGCTAGTGGACAACTTCCTGTCATCGCTAGATCGGTTACCCCACTGCCAGAAGCTGCGCTGATAGGGGCGGATACTGAGCCGACCGTAGTGCCGTCGGAAATCTGGGACAGTTTGATGCAGGAGTTTTCTATTTCCGACAATATCTTCAGCACTCAAACTAAGCTGCAACCTGAAGATTTACCTAATCCCTTTACCGAACCAAAGCCAGCTGAGCGCAATCCAGAAGATCCGCTTGTGATGTTCTCGGATTGTGAGCTGCTGTTTGAGCGTTCAACGGTAGTGACTTATGATCTGTTTGCCAACAATACGCCATTTAACAGTGGCAGTATCTTTTCTGACGACACACCAACCACATTAGTGTTGGCAGCTAAAACGTCTGTGCCTATTGAGTCACAGGAAAAGCTAGATGTGCTGACTCTGTTTGACTGCGACAATAGTGTGAAAATCGCCCACAATGATGAACCATTGGGTGTAATGGGAGAGGTGCTGCAGACGCCTATTGATGTCTTCAGCATTGATGAACTTACTAAAGCTCCACAGTCTGAAACGTATAATGAGCAAGATGTCATCTTTGATTCTTTACTGTTTATGAATCAGCCTCTACAGAAAGATCCAACTGTTGTCCACATTCAACCAGAGAAAGGATTTTTTTGCCCACAGCGAATACATGCGAAACGTGAAGAGGTGCCGGAGAGCTCGTTGGCAATGTTGTTGACAGTGGTTCGTCAGGCCCTTCAACCGGGTATGACATCCAGGATCTGTACTATTATCGCCTCTATGCTTCAATCTTTAAATTTTCGTCAGGTGTGCTGCAAACTAAGGTATGGCAATAAATACCCTCTATCGAAAACAGGGAAACGAGAACGTCGGCGCGAGGCTATATCTCATGAAAAATAAGGAAAAAATACGTCTTTCAGCTGCAGGGTAATTATTATACGCCGGGGTGGGTTTGTGTACGTATTGTCAATAACCGCTATTTTGGGCTGCCGTTTACCGCTATCGATTAAATTTGTTTTCAGGTTTCAGGTTTCAGGTTTCAGGTTTCAGGTTTCAGGTTTCAGGTTTCAGGTTTCAGGTTTCAGCAAGCTACCACTCTGTTGTGGTGTCATGTACAAGTTTACCTGATCAATGGCAGTGAACAGGTATGTCAGATCCTGGGATGTTAACTTTGCATGTTGGAGTCAGAAGTCCCTTTTTCGCTGACGTGAGCCACCGAGTGGCATGTGCTTGATGATGAGGCACTCTATCAGAGGAATGTGTAAAAAGAGCTGTTGAACGACAGCGATAAATTTCTGATCCTCTCTTAATATGGTGAATTTTGCATGGAAAAATTGGTACGCAATAGCAGCGGATGGCAGGTATGTAACCAACAAGAAATTATTGGTGCACGCGATAAAATACAACCGTCGCTGCTCGATCGCCTGACAGATGACCAACCGCAGGAGAAATCTGAACCGCTTAGCAGTAATCTAATTAGTCACAACATATTACGCCGCCATGTGCTGCGTGACCTGCAGTGGTTGTTTAATACGATCAATCATGATAGTCCACAGGTGTTGGCCGAACTGGCGCAGGTACGCCGCTCTGTGGTCAACTTTGGCGTTGCATCGCTGGCGGGTAAGCGGATGTCTGATATTGAATGGCAGGATATTCAGCACAAACTCACTGAGGCAATTATCAACTTTGAGCCGCGTATTTTGCAACAAGGGCTCCAGGTTCGCTGTATTTCTGATACCCAATCACTGGATTTACATAACGTCCTCTCTATTGAAATTAAAGGACGTTTATGGGGGAGGCCTTACCCATTAGAGTTTTTGTTTCGTACTGAAGTGGATCTTGAAAATGGCCACTTTGAATTGAAAGATGTGGGGTAACAATGGAAGGCAAGTTGCTCGAATATTACAACCGCGAACTGGCCTATCTGCGGGAGATGGGTGCCGAATTCGCTCAACGCTACCCAAAAGTTGCTGGGCGACTAGGTATGCGGGGGATTGAAGTAGCTGATCCTTATGTTGAACGGATGATGGAAGGCTTTGCATTTTTGACTTCGCGTATCCAGCTTAAAATGGATGCTGAGTTTCCGCGTTTCTCGCAGCGTTTGCTTGAGATGATCGCGCCAAATTATCTGGCACCGACGCCGTCAATGGCCATAGCGGAGTTACAGCCAGAAATGAACAAGGGCGATTTGAGCAAAGGATTCGTGGTACAGCGTGGCACAATGATGGACAGCCAGGTACTGAAGAAGAACGGAGTCACCTGCAGCTATACCACCGCGCATAATGTCACATTGTTGCCGCTGCGTATTGAGAAAGCTGAACTTGGCGGCATTCCAGCTGATATACCACTAGCGGCGCTTGGTCTTAGCCAATGCGGAGCCGCTAGCGCCTTGCGCATCCGGATAAGCTGTGAAGGAGCACAGAATCTTGGTCATCTAACCTTTGACCGGCTGGAGTGTTTCTTAAGCGGCCCGGATATCGAAGCACTATGTCTGCTCGAACTGATCCTTGCCCATCAGGTGCGCGTCGTCTGTCAGACCATTGGAAACAATCCTGTCCGCTTGGTGTTAAGCGAACATGCGCTTCAGCAAGAAGGCTTTACTGCTAATCAGGCTCTTCTTCCAGAGGATTTACGTAATTTTGATGGCTATAGACTGCTACACGAATATTTTGCGTTTCCGGCCCGATTCCGCTTTATCAGCATTAACGGCCTTGGCAAACTTATCGCCCAGTGTAAACAAGAAAAATCCTTTGATATTATTATCTTGCTGGATAAAACGGATGAACGTCTTGAACAGGTTGTCGAAGCTAGTCACTTCGCATTGCACTGTACGCCAGTGATTAACCTGTTCCCCAAAATTGCTGCTCGGCAGACGCTGAGCGATAGCAAGCATGAATATCATCTGGTGGTCGATAATGTCCGCCCACTGGATTACGAAATCTATTCGGTGAATAAAATCCATGGCAGCACTGATGGTCAGCACGACAATTGCGAATTTCGTCCGTTCTGGAGCTCTTGGAGTCAGGACGCCGGTGATTATGGTACCTATTTTTCTTTACGACGCGAGCAGCGAATGCTCTCTGAACATGCATTGCGTTACAGCGCACGTACCGATTATGCCGGTTCTGAAACTTTTGTCTCGCTGGTCGATGAACAGCATGCGCCCTGGCAGGAAGATCTGCGTTACATTACCGCTGAAGTGCTGTGCACTAGCCGTGACTTACCGCTTATGCTACAGCAGGATTTTGAACAATTTGTCCTGCCGGATTCGTTACCAGTGAGAATGTTGAAAATGCGCAATGGCCCAACACCTCCACGTCCAGCTCTGGCGGAAGGGTTAAGCTCCTGGAGGTTGATAAGTCAGCTGCAGATGAACTATCTCAGCTTGATGGACGGCGAAAACGGTGAAGGAGCCGCAGTGTTACGTCAGCTCCTCAGCTTATATGCCAGCCTCGGCGAAACAGGTGTGACCCGGCAAATCGAAGGGGTGCTCCACTGCGTGCTGGAGCCGGTCCATCGACGAGTGCCGGAGCTGGGGCCGATTGCCTTCGCCCGTGGTATTGGCATTACTTTAACTGTCGATGAGCACGCCTTTTCCGGTGCCAGTCCCTGGCTATTTGGCAGTGTCCTTGAGCGGTTCTTTGCGCGTCTTGTGTCACTGAATAGCTTTACCGAATTTACTTTATGTAGTCAGCAACGTGGCGAGATCGGCTACTGGCCACCACGTATGGGTAAAAGGGCGTTGATATGAGTGACACCCTAGTCACTATTCACAACTTGACGCAGCTGGCGGACAAGTTGTGGAGTGGTGTAACTACTGCTCCTTGGCGCTATGACTTGTTTCATCTCTTGCGTCGTCTGGATTCGCAGAGCTGCGGACGCTACCCACTGGGACGCGCACCGTTGCCTAGGTTTGAATCACTACGTATTGGTCAGACGCCATCAATGGGTTTTGCACCGGCTACGCTGGCTAGGGTGGAAAAACGCGAAAACAGTGCTGTACAAGAGATTTCTATTCTCAGTTTCGGTTTGTTTGGCCCTAATGGTCCGCTCCCGGTGCATATGACCGAATATGCTCGCGATCGTATCCACCATCATCAGGATGACAGTCTTAGCGCCTTTGCCGATTTGTTTCACCACCGCCTGATTTTGCTGTTTTATCGTGCCTGGGCGGATGCGCAGCCTACTGTATCGTTAGATCGCCTCGATAACCGACGTTTCGAACGCTACATTGCGTCACTAATTGGGATGGGCCAGCCGGGACAACTGGAAAAGGGGGAGCTTAGCCCACATGCGCGCTTTACCCATGCTGGGCATCTCAGCCGCCACGGCCGTGATCCTGATGGGCTGGAAAAAATTCTGTGTAATTACTTTAAAGTCCCGGTCACCATTATCAGCAACATACCACAGTGGATGCCACTAAGTCAGCACGAACAAGCTCAGCTGGGCACAGGGCGACGCGTATCTCGCCTGGGCGTGTCAGCGTTCCTTGGCGTAGCTGTACGCGACGTGCAGCATAAATTTCGCCTGAAAATCGGGCCACTCAGCGCTGAAGCTTACGCCCGTTTCCTACCGGGTGAGAAAGCAGTTAGCGAATTGCGCGACTGGATTCGTCAGTACCTCGGGATCGAGTACGCTTGGGATGTATGTGTGCTTATCCGCAGCGATGAGGTTCCTAGTGCAGTGCTTAGCAGTAGCGGAAAATTAGGCTATAGCACTTGGCTTGGCCATCAGCCAACTCTAACACCGAGGGGCGATCTGGTGTTTATTGTGGAGAAGGCCGACGGGTAATGTTGCTTGCTCTCTGGCCTATTTATCTAATGTTATCAATGGAGCCGAACATGTCAGAAATCAGCCGTACCGTACTTTTTGGTAAATTGGATACGCTGTTGTTTACCTCGTTAGAAAACGCAACTGCCCTTTGTAAACTACGTGGTAACCCCAATGTTGAGCTGGTGCACTGGCTGCACCAACTAATGCAGCAACAGAATAGCGACTTGCAATACATTATTAACTACTTCGCCCTTGATGAGCAGGTTCTTGCCTGTGACATTATCACTGCGTTGGATGCTCTGCCACGCGGTGCAAGCTCAGTATCAGATCTCTCTGAACATATAGACTGTGCTGTCGAGCGCGCCTGGGTCTGCGGCTCGCTAAAATATGGCGTTAATCAGATACGTAGTGGACATCTGATGATTTGTCTGCTGGAAACCTGGAATTTGGCTATTGTGCTGAGGAGTATTTCGACCCAGTTTACCCGAATTAACGTTGAAGTATTAAGTGAAAACTTCGATATGTTGCTGGCCGACAGTAAAGAAGGCAAGCAAACCATGGTTGAAGTGGCTGACAACGTTACCGGTATACTGGAAAAGTATGGACAAAACCTAACGCAGCTGGCCCAAGAGGATAAGATCGACCCAGTGGTAGGGCGTGATGAAGAGATCCGCCAGGTAGTTGATATTCTTATGCGCCGCCGACAGAACAATCCGCTGCTAACTGGTGAAGCTGGGGTTGGCAAAACAGCGGTGGTTGAGGAGCTTGCGCGGCGCATTGCTGCAGGCGATGTGCCTGAGCCTCTGCGCAATATTCAGCTATGGTTGTTGGACATTGGCCAATTGCAGGCTGGCGCTGGCATGAGGGGGGAATTTGAAGCCCGGCTGCAGGCACTAATCAACAAAGTACAATCCAGCCCTACGCCCATCATCCTGTTTATCGATGAGATACACACCTTAATCGGCGCAGGTGGTCAACAAGGTATTGGCGATGCAGCAAATCTGCTGAAGCCGACACTTGCCAGAGGACAATTGCGAACTATCGGTGCAACCACCTGGGAAGAGTATAAAAAATATATTGAAAAGGATCCGGCGCTAACTCGCCGTTTTCAGACGGTGCAGGTTCTTGAACCTGATGAAGAGAAGGCGCAGCGGATGCTTCGCAGCAATGTTTTGTCTTTGGAAAAACACCACCGTGTGCTTCTACTCGATGAGGCAATTAGCGCAGCGGTGAAGCTGTCACATCGTTACATTCCTGCTCGACAACTTCCGGATAAAGCGGTGGCACTGTTGGATACCGCCTGTGCTCGTGTTGCTGTCAGCCAGAGCGCGCCACCGCCGCAGTTGGAGAATTGCCTACAGCGCATTGCTGCGTTGGATGTCGAGCTGGAAATTGCCCAGCGTGAAAATCGTATAGCGATTGGCGATGGTCAGCGGATTGAACGAGTTAAACAAGCGTACGAACGGTATAAAACGGAACGCGATGCGCTCAATACTCGATGGGAGCAAGAACGCACACTAGTTGATGAAGTGATCGCCTTGCGAGTAAAACTGCAGTACGCCGACTATGAGGCGCAGTCGGTGTTACGCCAGACGCTTCACGAAAAGCAACTAACACTGAAGGTGTTGCAAGGTGACGAGCCACTGCTGTTTGCTGCTGTGGATGAAAATGTGGTTGCTGCGGTTGTTTCCGACTGGACCGGTATTCCGCTAGGCAGGATGGTGAAAAATGAAATTGATACCGTACTAGGCCTTGCTGATACGCTAAATCAGCGGGTTATTGGCCAGCGTCATGGGTTAGAGCTTATTGCTAAACGAGTTCGCACTTCGCGTGCACGGCTGGACGACCCAAACAAGCCTGTTGGCGTATTTATGCTCTGTGGCCCGTCCGGAGTAGGGAAAACCGAAACTGCGCTGGCGCTGGCGGAGTCGCTATACGGTGGTGAGCAGAGTGTTATTACTATCAACATGAGTGAATACCAGGAAGCACATACCGTCTCGACCCTGAAAGGTGCGCCTCCGGGCTATGTCGGTTATGGTGAAGGTGGTGTGCTGACTGAAGCGGTACGCCGTCGCCCTCATAGTGTGGTGTTGCTGGATGAGATCGAGAAGGCGCATCCTGATATTCACGAAATCTTCTTTCAAGTTTTTGATAAAGGTTGGATGGAAGATGGGGAAGGGCGCCATATCGATTTTCGCAATACTATTATTATATTAACCTCGAACGTCGGTGCAGAACTTATTAGTGCAATGTGTACTGACCCAGATCTGATACCTGAGCCTGAAGTGCTCAGCACCACACTGCGTCAGCCGCTACTGCAGTTCTTCCAGCCGGCATTGCTCGGTCGCCTGCTGGTAGTACCATATTATCCGTTGAGCGACAGTATGCTTGCACAGATTGTACAGCTACAGCTGGCTCGTATTCAGCGCCGCCTGCAAGATAATCACAATATCATCTGTAAAATTGATGATAGTGTGATCAAGCAGGTGGTCCAGTGCTGTACTGAGGTGGAATCCGGTGGGCGCATGGTTGATGCTATTCTGACCAATACGCTGCTACCGCAAATTAGCCAAATTTTGTTAACCGCTAGCCGTAATGATGAGCAGTTTAAGCAACTACATATTAGCTATACTCAAGGAAAGTTCCATTGTGAATCTCTATCAGAAAGAGAGTCTTAAAATGACGGGAAATGAAAATAGCTGAACTCTTCGAATGTGCTACTGTTCGAGTATTTTTTTAACAAATTTAAAAATAAGGGAATGTTTGGTAACAGTGATTTCATTGCTGTTTTTCGTGCCTAGGACCATAAACTGAAATGTCGGATAGTGATTAAATAATTTATATCTTCATTCGTCGAGTATGTAATAAAAACTTGACTTTGATGCTGTGCTTCTTAGCACAGAGCGACATTGCTTATATGAAGACACTGTTTTATAGAATTACTATCTTAAGTTGACTGCAAAAGAATTAGTTGAATCATCTTGATAAGATATGGAAATTATTAAATAATAAGGAGCCATTTTGTGCGATTAAAAAATTACGAAACTGACCTATTTGCATTGCGATATCTCGTCGGAAAATACCTAGATCCTGGATAAAGATCTGCTGATTTTTTTATTATCTTTTTTTACTATTAGCAATCTCTCTGGTAAGACCAAGATTATTGCTCAAGAATAACAAATTATATTCTATGATGGAAAGTTATTTTTATAGTATACAAGTGACGGTGGGTATTGGCGACAATTTAACTGCATTACTCGTTGTTATATATTTTATTTGTGTTCTTTCTAATTTTTGATTAGAGATAAAAAACCAAAGCATTAAAAACTTAAACTCATAAATTTAGGTTTTATTAAACAATAACTCTTTTTCTAAAATTCATATTGAATGGAATAATGCCATGTCTAACAGGATCACTGTTCAGCTCCCTGTAGAGGGGCTACTTTTCTGGAAACTAGCCGGACACGAGGCGATATCACAAATGTTTGAACTAAGCTTGACACTACTCGGTAACGATGCGCGCTTAGATCGCAGCAAGTTACTCGGTCAGGCAGTCACTGTGACTATTCCTACCCACAACGCGCTGAGTTCACGTTATTTTAACGGCAAAATTACCCGTGTAGCTGTAAACGCTGTAGAAATAAGCGGAACCCGTTATGCTGTCTATCAGTTGACTGTAGAACCAAGTTTATGGCCAATGAAACGAGACCGTGATTTGCGTATTTTTCAGGGGCAGACGGTACCGCAAATTATCAACATACTATTGAGTGAGTATCAAGTTAATGTTGAGAATAAGCTGAGCAGAAGTTATCGGATATGGGACTACTGTGTACAGTATCAAGAGAGCAGCCTGGCCTTTATCAGTCGTCTGATGGAACTGGAGGGGATTGCGTATCATTTTCGCCACGAGGCGGATAAACATACGATGATATTGACTGATTCGACTATGCAGTATCAACCTGTTAGCGGCTATGAGACTATCTCGTATCATCAGACTCCTTCTGGCGGTATTACCACTGAAGAAGGGATCAGTTTGTGGGCGCTGGAAGATAGTGTGACTCCTGGGATCTACAGCCTTGATGACTATGATTTCCGTAAACCAGACGCCTGGTTGTTTCAGGCACGACAAAATCCTTCATCCTCCTCACCAGGTAGTATTGATGTCTATGACTGGCCTGGCCGGTTTGTCGAGCATGGACACGGTGAACTCTACGCCCGTATTCGTCAGGAGCGCTGGCTGGTTGAGCATCAGCAAATTCAGGCGACTGCTACTGCTGTTGGGATCTCCCCAGGTGCAACCTTCACCCTGAGTAATGCACCATTCTTCAGCGACAACGGCGAATACTTGACTACTGCTGCAGACTATTATTTTGAAGAGAATTGTTACGCCAGCGGGGGGGATAGCGATATATTTTATCAAACCAACTTTACTGTGATTCCATCATCAGTGGTCTATCGTCCTGCACAGGTAACTGCCTGGCCGCGTACTTACGGCCCGCAGACAGCCAAAGTAGTAGGGCCGCATGGGGAAAGTATCTGGACTGATAAATATGGTCGCATTAAAGTGAAGTTTCACTGGGATCGTAATGCCAAAGGCGATGACACTAGCTCCTGCTGGGTACGTGTATCGAGCGCGTGGGCAGGGCAGGGCTTCGGCTGTGTACAAATCCCGCGCGTCGGCGATGAAGTGGTTATTGACTTTATTAACGGTGATCCTGACCGCCCCATTGTCACCGGACGTTTGTATAATGAAGTCAGCATGCCACCCTGGGCTCTCCCTGGTGACGCTACTAAGATGGGGTTTATGACGCGAAGTAAAGATGGGAATATTGATAATGCTAGTTTTCTGTTCTTTGAAGATAACCCGGGTAATGAGTCTGTCGAGATGCATTCTGAGAAAGACATGAAGATCTCGGTAGAGAATGATAAAAGTATAAATATTGATGGTAACCTAAAAACAGTAATTAATAAAAATGAGAGTCACATCGTTGGTCAGGATGCTGTATTTAATTTTAATGCCAAACGTACTACAGATGTTGATGATGTAGAAACCAAAAATTTCCATAATGGTGAGAAAATCACAATATCTAGAGGCCGTAATTTCACCATTCTCGATGGTGGTGAAATTAATAAAATTGAAGGTAACAGAGAAACGACTGTTAATGGTAGCGAGAAATATAATGTTGCAGGAGAGTTAGAAGAAAACATTGAACAAGGATTGAAAAAAACGATTAAAGGTTCAGGGAAAAATGAAGATATAGACGGAGGATTGCATGTCAATATCAATACAGGGGATTGGGTACAATACGTAAAAAATGGCGAAATTAAAATTTCCAGTCCTAAGCTCATCACTATTAAAAGTGATGTAGGAATCACAATGGATGCACCTTCATCTGTGTGGAATCCAAAACTACACAATCTGACTGTGAGTGCAGCTTCTGAAAGTATCTTAGGTGTTAACGTTTCAGTGGTTGGTGAGTCGCAGAGTTTATCATTGCACTCAAACTCTGCATCTTTAGTGACAACCTCTTTTAAACTTAAAGATTGGTCAAAAACTGTATTTGAAGCCAAAAGCAATGACGTCAGTATTAAGATGACATCAACTGAGATTAATCAATTACTTCTTAGTGTAACCAGTACTGAATTTTTTATCATAGCTTAAGAAGATTGTTTATTTCTTTTAAAAATTGGATTGAGATTATGTCGGGTTTTTAGGTGACTTTTTGTTAATAGGAGTTGTTATTACTTTGATATTCATCGTTGTGGTTTATGTTTTAGAAGACCTTTCAATAGAGTGATTGCTCGTTAAATTAACAAGTAATTATTATTTATTAATAATAATGTTGGTTGTGTTTTTTCTATTTCTTTAAATCAACGACTTTGTAAAGTTACGATATTTTATAACACTAAAAAACAAGCGACTTATAAATTATTTGCAATTGTAAAATTTGAAGTAAAATTAAAGTGTTTTAATTTTTTGTTGCCGAAGTAAAAATGCTTTCCGTAATTTACTGAAGATATTGATGGGTTTTAGTGTTGCCTTTTTTGCACAGATAACTTCAGTGCTTACGGCATGCTGCCGAATTAAAATTACATGGCAGGTAATTTTTATATATACAAACTGAGCGTAAAAATCTCAATCTTCGTAACCAATTAAAATGGCTAAATTGTAATGATCCCGGACGCTCAAAGTAAATAAGTGTAAATATATTGCGAAATTATATTTAAATTTATACTCCATGAGTGTTTTTTTTGCAATGAGAAATCTACATGTTGAATGTTTTTTCTTGATGTAATAAAATTTTTTTACAACGTCACACGTATATGAAACTAAAGTCATGATGTTAAAAAATGGTCTTGTCAGTCTCATGAAATATGATTATTCATCGCTAAAGGTTAGTCATTTTTTCTATTTTCCATCAATTGTATTTTATTTTTTAAGTGTAAATACAGTATTTTAAATAAAGACGCCCTATGAAAATAATTAAACCCTTACGCCTGAGTTTATTGAATAGGCCATTCCGTTGGCAGGGAAAGAATTATCTTGGTGTTTCGGTATTAGCGCTGGCTGATATGGGGCCAAATCCTCAACTGAGACCTGAGATGGAGCTGTGGCAGCTTGCAGCAAATGAACTGCAAACTAGTGGTGGCGTTGTTGATATGGCTATTCCCAAAGTCTGTGCCGAATTTATGGCCACAGGTTTTGCCTACACTCATCATCAGGAAGAAAAAAGCACCTGTGTGGCTCGAATTGATATCGAAAATCTCAGCAAGTCTTTGATAGTCTCTGGTGATCGCTATTGGGCAGATAACCGAATGACCCATCCGCAGCGGTTTAGCGAAATGCGCCTTGACTGGAGCCGCGCCTATGGCGGAAGCGGCTATACTGACAATCCGCACGGCATTGGTTTTGCTCATGTGCAACAGCAGGGGCGCGAACTGTATCCTCTGCCGAATATCGAACTGCTGACAGATCGAATTACCTTACCAAAACAGCAGCCGCAACCTGCGAGCTTCGGGCCTTTAGATATTCAATGGCCTCGGCGCTTTAGCCGGATAGGCAAAAAGTACGATGCCAAATGGTTGCAAAACGATTTTCCTGGTTTTGCTCACGATATTGACTGGAAAGTATTTAATGCTGCCAGCCCCGACCAGTGGTGGAACGGTCGGGATACGTTACCGCCACGGGCGAAATGGCGGATCTGGAATATGCATCCCGAGAAACCGTTCCAAGAAGGTCGGCTTCCTTCATGGCAAGCACGTTGCTTTATTAATCGCCAGCGGGGTGATGAAACCTTATTTGAAGAGATTATGCTTCGAGCAACCACAGTGTGGTTCTTCCCGCACCTGGAACAGATGATGCTTATCTGGCAGGGGCATATTCGCATCAATGAAGACGACACTGCGGATGTCCTGCAGTTGATCCCGGCGCTAGAAAAACAAGGGGCAGCCCGTTCACTCCACCATTATCGCAAGGTTCTGGCCAGACGTATGGATAAAGAGAAGGGGGCACTGTTCGCCTTTCGAGAAAAGGACCTCTTGCCGGAAGAGGCTATCGGCCCTTGGATAGACAATGAAATTGAGCAGTCGCCCAGTCCCCTGCAGGGCAATATGGAAACTCGTGCCCAGTTGCTCTGCGAGCAGCATAGAGCCACCATTGAGTCCTCTGGCGGTGATATCAATGCTTTACTGTCGGATATCGAAGAGCCTGCTCGGCCGAAGCTTGAAGATTTACCTGAGTTTATCGAAAAGATAGAACGTCAGGCACAGGAGATGCAAGATAAAGCGGAACAGCATAAACGCGACATAGCGGAGAAATATCCTCAGCAAAATGCAGATGCAAGTCAACCTCGTGGCCCGGAATCTATGCATAAAATGCAGGAATTGCTGCACCAGCACCAGCCAGCGCTGAATGAGAAAAAACGCGTACAAACACGTGAGGCTCTACATCAGATGTACCTGAGTGCGGTACAACACCAGCCGCCAGCGTTCAAACTGAAGGGCGACATAGTACAGGTTTTGCGCCAGCATGCTGAGCGTACTCTGGTGCAGGGCCGTAGTTTTAGCGGCATGGATCTGACTGGTGTGGATTTTTCAGGGATGGATCTTCGCGGTGCCAATTTTAATCAGGCGCTGTTGGAATGTGCAAACCTGAGCAACTGCCAACTGGATAACGCCAATTTTCGGGGCGCAGTGCTTGCCAGAACAGAACTAAAGCAATCCGCGCTGCGCGGCTGTGATTTTAGCGGTGCAAGTCTGGTGTTGGCAGAGTGTCAGAAAAGTGATTTCAGCGGAGCCCGATTTGATGATACCCAATTACAGAATGCGCAGTTTGAGGAATGTATTTTTGATAACGCGACCTTTAAGACGTTAATCTTGCGTGAAACCAGCTTGATTCACTGTCGGTTCCATCATGCCAACCTTGATAGCTGCATCTTTATGGAACTTAGACTGGAGGAACCTGACTTCAGCTATGCTCAGTTGAAGAAATGCTCTTTTTTACAATCTCAATTGGAGAATGCTATTTTCCATGATGCCACACTGGAAAGTTGTTCGCTGGTTCAAACTAAGGCTGAGAAAGCTGATTTTAGTGCTGCAACATGGATCTGTAGCGCTGTAGTGTCAGAAAGTTCGCTTATTGGCGCTGATTTCAACCATGCCACAATCCAGCAAAGTAATCTGCGTCAGACACAATTACAGGGCGCATGTTTTATGCAGGTGAAAATAGAAAATAGCGATCTTAGTGAGGCCGATTGTCGCAATACCAACTTTGAGCGTGCCAACCTGGTTGGTAGCCTGTTTGTGCGCACCGATTTTCGCGAGGCTGATTTTACCAACGCCAATCTGATGGAAGCATTGCTGCAAAAAAGTCAGCTTGGCGGTGCCAATTTCAGCGGTGCGAATCTGTTCCGCACCGATCTCTCGCAATCCTTTACCAGCAAGACGACACGGCTGGACGGCGCTTGGACCAAACGGATTAAAACGCTGCCGAAGCGTGATGGAGAACTAATATGACGATGCTCACTCCCAGAGATATTGTCCAGCACATTAAAAAAGGTCAATTGCTCAGTGAAATGTCACTGGATGGCATGGATCTGCATGGTTGCGATTTGGCCGGCGGCATTTTTCAGGAAGTATCTCTGCGCGGCGCGAATCTGGAAAACGCCAACCTGCATGAAACTATGTTTACCGAGTGTAAGCTCGATCAGTTGCAATTGCATCGTGCACAACTCAAGCAAACGACGTTTAACCAGTGCGAGATGCCTCATCTTCATGTTCCGGGGACACAACTTGATAGTTGTGTGTTTAATCAGTGTGCCCTCGAAGAAAGCAATTTTTCAGAAACTGTGTTGCAAAGCAGTCAGTTTATGCACTGTCAGCTAGACGGCAGCTGCTTTAATGGTTCGACGTTGGAGCGAAGCGTGTTTTATGAGTCTGCACTGACTAATGCCAGCTTCATGCAATGTGGTAGCCTACTGACTACCTTTTTTAATATCGACCTACGCACGACAAAGCTAGGTGTAATGCAGTTTGACCGGACGGTGTTTTTCCAGTGTGATCAGCGCGGAAAGAACTATTCTCGCCAGAAATTCACCGGCTGTCAGTTTACCGATTGCTTATTAGATGACGCGAATTTTAACGGAGCACAGCTTACCCATTGCAATTTTAAAGGAGCATCTATGCATAAAGTACAGCTTAATCAGGTTAATGCCAGCCAAGCGCTATTTATGGAGGCAGATATGCGTGGGGCTCAGTGTCGTAGCAGCCTGTTCGACCAGGCAATATTCGTTGGAGCGGTACTTGATCAGGCAGACTTCAGCATGAGCCGCCTATTCCAAGGCATTTTGCAGCAAGTACACGCAGTCGGTGCTCGATTCGCGTTATGCGATCTGACATGGAGCGACTTTTCCTATGCTGATCTGCGCCAAGCTGACCTACGAGGTGCAACTTTTGCTCGTACCCGTCTGCATCGCTCACGCCAGGAAGAAGCGCTGTTTACCACTCGAAAGGGGATCTTGGAATATGATGAAGAGCTATTAACTGCTGAAATGTGGAGTGCACAGCACCATAGCCGTTATTGAGAATAGGAGAGAAGAAATGACAACTATTAACCATAAACTGGCAGAAGCAGTGATGTTACCTGCTCATGCTTTGGGCACAGTGACCCATTGCTTTGCAGATGGCAGTGTTACTGTTAAAAACGAAGGACGTGGTTGGCACTGCCGACGCGCGCTGAGCTGCCTCATTGAACCACAGGTGGGTGACAGGGTACTAATAAGCAGTGTAGACAAGCAGGTTTGGCTACTAGCAGTACTAGAGGGTGACGAAAGTCGCCAGTCGAAATTAAGTGTGCCTGGCAATCTGCATATCCATAGTGCCGGAGAGTTGAGCCTCAGTGGCAATAGCCTGCGCGTTAATGCTCAACAGGGCTACTGCCATGTTAACGAGATGGACTATAGCGGTGATAAGTTATCTGCATTCGTGACGTTGTCACGAGTTGTCGGCAAGTGTGCTGAATCTGTCTGGCATACCGTAACACAAATCAGCCACAACCTGCTGCGTACCACGCGTCAGACTGAACAAGTGCGTGCCGGTCAGTTGGATATGAAAGTGGAAGACTATGCAAGACTACATGCACACAACATTGTGATCACCTCAAAAGCCATCACTAAAGTCGATTCTGAACAGATTCATATGGGATAAGGAGTTAGCTATGTTTGCCAACTGCCAATTGTCGGGTGTTGATTTAGCTTTTCCTGACGTTTGCTTGACTCCAATACCAGTGCCTATACCAATTGCCTACCCAGATATCGCACTGGGATCAACGGCGATTCCTAACGCACTGAATATTCTGTTTATGGGAATGCCTGCACATAATATGGCAACGGTTACACCGCTGACCAACGGTGATAACCCTGGTGTTGCCACTGGTGTAGTATCAGGTACGGTCATGGGGCCATCACGTCATCTCACTGGGGCATTTACCGTCTTGCTGAAAGGATCGCCAGCGACGCGTTTAACCAGCATCAGCATGCAGAACTCGACGAATGCAGTCGGTATGCGCATAGTACCTAGCCAATTCAAGGTATTGCTGCTTGCGCCGTAGTGGTCCAGTCATGCTTCGCATGGATAATGGGGTTCTGTTGCATTAAGGAGTTGTCAGGTAACATACTGTTTTTTCGGTGATGTTACCTGACTATATTGCTGGCCCGAAAAGCCTTCAAACTCCTGCATTATCTCGTCGATGTCATCACGCAGTGTGTTCGCTAGTACCTGGCTTGCTTGCTGAGTCTGTGTGACCTGGAGGAGATAATGGCTGAACGCGGTATTGTCGTTGACCATTCCACGTTGCATCGTTCGATTATCCGCCTGGTACCGCTACTGGATAAGGTTTTCCTCCGACACAAGCGCACCGTAGGTCGGCGATGGCGAATGGATGAAACCTACATCAAAGTCAAAGGTCAGCGGAAATATCTCTACTGCAAGGTGGATACTGAACCGTACCGGGTTTTCGGGAGACTAAACTCTCAGTGAAAGGAGACCCGAAATGACATCCAAACGAGCAAACCGTTACCCACCAGAGCTGCGTGAGCGGGCTGTCCGAATGCTGCTGGAACAGC
>NZ_JBLJAJ010000041.1:0-33711 GCF_047530005.1 Serratia sp. N21D137 | reverse complement strand
AACACATACTCAACACACGAGGGAGAAAATCTCTGGGCTATCGCTCCCCCAATGAGGTATTTTTAACACACTTACAGGCGGCATAAGCCCCCTGGGTTTTGTTGCGTTTCGAGTGGGAATGGGGCCCTTAGCTCCCTGTTCAGCCAAGTTCACTCATTGCTAATGACGATGATGCGGCTGAAGTTGCCACTCTGGTTACACTGCTCTACAATGTATGTTGTAACTAAAATGCGAGGTAATGATGGATAAGTACAGCCTGATCGGCAGAATGAATGCGCGTTTTAGCGAGCTGGAACAGGCATTGGCGCAACTCCACCAGCAGGTCCAGCCGTTGCGGTTGCTGGCAGCGAGGGTGTTTAGCCTGCCAGAAATCGAGAAAGGCAAGGAACATACCGCCATAGAACAGATCAGCGTGGAGCAACATGTGGGCCAGGCTGCCCGTGACCTTGCACTGGAACACTACCAACGGCTGTTTATCCACCACAACCGCCAGCATATCAGCAGCAAGGCGGCGGTAAGATTGCCCGGTGTCATTTGCCTTGAGACCGAAAGAGCCGAGTATCTGGCACTACAACAGCAGATCGCCCTGATCAACCGCCTGAAGGCGGAGTTAGAACAGATCATTACCATCGAGTCTGGCCTGGCTCCTGAGCAACGTTTTGAGTTTGTGCACACCCACCTGCATGGTTTGATCACCCTTAGCGCCTATCGCTCCATTACCCTGCTCACCAACCCGGACTCGGTGCGTTTTGGCTGGGCCAACAAGCACATCATCAAAAAGGTGAAGCGCGACGATATCCTGGCGCAATTAGAGAAAAGCCAGAAAGCCGGACGCGCCGTCCCGCCCTACAACCGCGAACAGTGGGCCGAGTTGGTGGGCCGCGAAATTGACGACGTCAGCCGCCTGCCGCAGAACGCCACGCTGAAAATCAAACGGCCGGTAAAGGTGCAGCCAATCGCGCGCGTATGGTATCAACCGCAGCAAAAACAGGTACAGCACCCCTGCCCGCTGCCGCTGATTGCCCTGTGCCAACCAGAGATGGGCGCACAAGTGCCGAAGATCGGTGAACTGCTCAATTACGACGTGACGGCGGTAAAACACAAATATAAGCCGGAGGCTAAGCCTCTGCGCCTGCTAGTGAAACGCCTGCATCTGTATACCGATGTTGAGGGATGATTAACGGGCGTAAAATCAGTTTATCGCGGTATTTGGTTGAACGGGCACAGCATGTGTGCCCCGTATGGCGAATCTAGCAGTGGAAGAATTACTCGTCGTTAAGCTTGTAAACACGCAGCCGATGGCCATCAAGATCGGCCGCAACAAAGGTGTAGCCGAAATCCAGCTCGACCGGAGATTGCACGATAGTTAATCCTTTATCCCGCCACTGTTGATAGAGCGCATCGACCTGTTGCGGTTGTTCACACATAAAGCAGATTTCTGTACCGCCACCGGTCGCCGCTGGCGCAGGTTCAACGGTATGTTTTGACCACATGCCCAGCTTGAAACCGTTATTCAAGATAAACAAGGCAAAAGTGGGAGACTGCTCGACAGGTTCGGTTCCCAACAGCTGGCGATAAAATTCGGCGCTTTTTTCTGGGTTATCGACATAAATCATGGTCATGCTTGGGGTTGTCATCACGTTATCCTCTGAATGGGAACCGGCTGGCTCCTGATAACGTCACTCTAGTGCACCCTACTGTCAGTTTATGGCAGCAGGATCATTGGGCAATGCCCTCACTTTCCCGCCACTGCTTCATCAGTGCCCGGCGGCCGCGCGGGTAACGCAGTTCTAGCGGCGTCAAGTGGCCAATACGATCAAGGCGGAAATGGCGTATCGAGCCACGCAATTCACACCAGGCCATCAGGATCTGTACCTGTTCAAAGTAGCCCATGGCAAATGGCCACAAGATACGCTCGCTGCCATTACCGGCATAATCCCGATACTCCACCTTGATTTTACGCTCCAAACGGATGGCTTCACGGATCGTCACCAACGTTTCATCGGCCACATAGGCAGTAGGCACCGGGCCGATTAGCAGCGTATTGGCATCCAGCTCTTCACGCAGTTCCGCAGGCAACACGGCGGCAATTTTTGCCAACGCATTGGTCGCCGCCCCGGCAAGCTGGCTGTCACCCCGGCGTTCTACCCAGCGCATACCCAGAACCAGCGCTTCGATCTCAGTTTGCGAGAACATCAGCGGCGGCAGCATAAATCCCGGCCGTAATACATAACCGATCCCGACTTCGCCAACAATATCTGCCCCCTGCTGCTGCAAGGTGGCGATATCGCGGTATAAAGTGCGCATGCTGATCCCCAGCTCTTCGGCCAGGGAATGCCCAGCGACCGGGTAACGATGGCGGCGCAGGATCTGCATCAGATCGAGCAGGCGTTGAGTGCGGGACATGGGTTACTCTCGTTGCAGCAGTTGTTGAATAAAGTCGGCAAAGGCACGGGCCTTGGCCGAGATGAAGTGCCCACTGGGAAACCCCGCCCACAGCGCCAACGGTGGTAACTGCCATTGCGGCAAGACGGCAACCACCTTGCCCTCACGTAATTCACTACGAAACAGCCCTTCACAGGCTACCGTCGCACCAAAGCCAGCCACCACCATTTCACGTAAGCATTCGGTAGCACTCACGCGTACCCGGCCCTGCAATCGGACCTGTTGCTGCTGTTGTTCATGGGTGAACAGCCACTCCTCAGCGCCACCCGCACGGTGATGGATCACCATATCATGCTGTAGCAACTCCCGTGGCATTTGGGGCATCCCTGCTCTGGCAAAATACGCCGGCGCCCCGATGACTCGTTGTGTTGCTGAGCCCAATTTGCGGGCGGTAAAGCCGGAGTCAGCTAAATCACCAATACGCAAAGCGATATCGATCCCCTCGGCGATCAGACCCAACTCGCCTTCATCAAGCAGCAGATCCATTGCCAATTCCGGGTTTTCGTGTAGAAACCGGCTCAAGTCCGGCAGTTCAATCATACGGGAAAACACCGCAGACGAAGCGACCCGCAGCCGACCAGTCAACACCTCGGCCACGCCTGACACGGCCGATTCGGTTTCCGCAACCTCATGCAAGATGTGCTTGGCCCGCAGATAGAGCTGTTGTCCCGCTTCCGTCGGCCGTAAACCGTGAGTAGAGCGAAGGAGCAAGCGCGTATTCAGCTGTTGTTCCAACCGGACAATCGCTTTGGATACCGCCGGTTGACCCACGTTAAGCCGCCGGGCCGCAACGGAAAACGATCCTGCCTCAAACACGCTGATATAGGTGGCGTAGTCGCCTAGCTTATCCATCCTGCCATTCCCCACTGGAATAACCATTAGTGATCACCGCACTCTACCCCCATACAACGACAATAGGCAAACTGGTTGCTGTCCATTCGCTATTTTAAGGAACAACATGAAACTTCAGGATCAGCTCGACGCGTTCAAAGCCGCTTTTGAAGCAGGCCAACTGCCCTTCAAGCTTGCGCCCTCGGACCATGAACTCTTACGTCAGGGTATCGACGAGCTTATCAGTACAGAAATGGCCAACAACGCCTTGTCGGTTGGAGATCGCGCCCCTGAGTTTACTTTGCCGGATACCCAGGGTAACCCAGTCTCTTCCCGGCAATTGCTGGCTCAAGGGCCGCTGGTCGTCAGTTTCTATCGGGGAGGATGGTGCCCATACTGCAATATGGATCTCCAGGCACTGCAAGCAGTTCTGCCTGAGTTGCGTGACGGTGCCAACCTGGTGGCCATCTCGCCACAGTTGCCGGTTAACGGCCAGCAAATGCAGCAAGCGCATGGCTTAACGTTTCCTTTGCTGACGGATAGCGGCAATAGCCTGGCAGCACAGTTTGGTTTACGTTTCGCGTTGGCGAATGATCTTGTCGAGCTTTACACCAACAGCTTAGGTATCAACCTGACCAAGCTTAACGACGAAAGTGGATGGACATTGCCGATGCCTGCCCGCTTCGTTATCGCGCCTGGCGGTGACATCATTTATGCAGAAGTTAACCCGGATTATACCCAGCGTGCGGATCCACTAGCGTTGGTTTCATTGCTGAAGGGGTGAGCCGCGCTGCCAGGCGCTATCATCGCGCCTGGCCTTTGGCCTTATTTCCTCATGCTGCCGACCATCTCCTCTGGCCGTACCCACTCGTCAAACTGCTGTTCGGTCAAATAGCCCAACTTCAGCGCTGAGGCTTTCAGGGTTAATCCTTCCTTGTGGGCCTGTTTGGCGATTTCTGCCGCCTTGTCATAACCAATATGGGTATTCAAGGCGGTAACCAACATCAGCGACTCGTTAAGCAACTGGCCGATGCGTTCGCGGTTCGGTTCAATCCCCACCGCACAGTGCTCATTGAAGCCGCTCATGCCGTCTGCCAGCAAACGAACAGATTGCAGATAGTTGTGAATAACCAGCGGGCGGAATACGTTCAGCTCAAAGTTACCGGACGCGCCGCCAATGTTCACCGCCACGTCGTTGCCCATCACCTGCGCACAGAGCATGGTCATCGCTTCACACTGCGTGGGGTTGACCTTCCCCGGCATGATCGAGCTGCCCGGTTCATTTTCAGGAATTGCGATCTCACCGATGCCACAACGTGGGCCAGAGGCCAGCCAGCGCACATCGTTGGCGATCTTCATCAACGAGGCGGCCAAGCCCTTCAAGGCACCGTGGCCATGCACCAGCGCATCGCAGGTTGCCAAGGCTTCGAACTTGTTCGGCGCGGTGACAAAAGGCTGCCCGGTCAGTTCTGCCAAAGCCTTCGCCACCCGCACCGCGTATTCGGGATGAGTGTTCAGCCCGGTCCCCACAGCCGTACCGCCCAAGGCCAACTCACTAAGATGCGGAATGCTGGCTTCGATATGTTTGAGGTTATATTCCAACATCGCCGCCCAGCCGGAGATTTCCTGACCCAGCGTCAACGGCGTAGCATCTTGTAGATGGGTGCGGCCGATTTTGACGATATCGTGGAAAGCTTCTGCCTTGGCATGCAGCGTGCGGTGCAGCGCTTTCAACTCAGGGATCAGATGCTCGCGCACCGCGATCACTGCCGCTACATGCATTGCAGTAGGGAAAACGTCGTTGGAGCTCTGGCTTTTATTGACGTCGTCGTTGGGATGGACCCGCCGCGCATCACCGCGTTCGCCCCCCAGTAACTCGCTGGCACGGTTGGCCAGCACTTCGTTCATATTCATGTTGGTCTGGGTGCCGGAACCGGTTTGCCAGATCGACAATGGGAATTCATTGGGGTGCTTGTCCGCCAGCACTTCATCGGCAGCCTGGATAATCGCCTTGCCCCGCTCTGCTGGCAGCAACCCCAGATCCATATTGACGCTGGCTGCCGCACGCTTGGTCATCGCCAACGCATGGATCAGCGCCGGGGGCATTTTTTCTGACGAGATACGGAAATGTTCCAACGAACGCTGAGTCTGCGCGCCCCACAGTTGGTCGGCGGGTACTTCGATGGGGCCCATTGAGTCTTTTTCAATCCGAACGCCTGCCATCACGGTCTCCTTAGCACAATTCCTAAAATGAAGGGGAAATGCCAACGAGTGATAGCCCGTTGGCGAGCCTCCTCAGTATAGCCAGATAATAACTATTCGCATTAACGTCCTGCGCAAACAGCATTTTTAGCCATCTTGGCTTGCATGCGCCTGCGCCACATTGTTTACTTAGCGCAATTTTCTTGAGAAAGCAGGGATACGATCATGCAAAAAATGACTAATGCCATCCAAAACTACGCCTGGGGCAGCGTTGATGCGTTAACCAAGCTGTATGGCATTGCCAACCCGACAGGCAAGCCAATGGCCGAACTGTGGATGGGTGCCCACCCTAAAAGCAGCTCACAGGTCACCGATCAGGCAGGAAACCTGCGTTCTTTGCGTGAAGTGATTGATACCGACCAGCCTAAACAGCTGGGTGCCGAAGTGGCACAACGCTTTGGTGAACTGCCGTTCCTGTTTAAGGTGCTGTGTGCCGACCAGCCGCTCTCCATTCAGGTCCATCCAAGCAAGAGTGCCGCAGAGGTAGGTTTTGCCAAAGAAAATGCCGCCGGTATTCCGTTTGACGCCGCAGAACGCAACTATAAAGACCCGAATCACAAGCCGGAACTGGTGTTTGCCCTGACACCGTTCCTGGCGATGAATGGCTTCCGCGAACTGGACGATATCGTTGCGCTGTTACAACCCCTTTCCGGCGCACATCACGATATCGCCGCCTTCCTGCAACAGCCAGATACCGCCCACCTGGCGACCCTGTTTGCCAGCCTGCTGGGGATGAGCGGTGAGCAAAAAACGCTGGCGCTTGGCGTGCTGAAAGCCGCCTTGAACAACCAGCAGGGTGAGCCCTGGGACACCATCCGCTTTATCGCTCGTTTCTATGCCGACGACAGCGGCCTGTTCTCTCCGCTGCTGTTGAACGTAGTCAAACTGGCACCGGGGGAAGCCATGTTCCTGTATGCCGAGACCCCACATGCCTATCTGAACGGCGTCGCGCTGGAAGTGATGGCAAACTCGGATAACGTGCTGCGCGCGGGCCTGACGCCCAAATTCATCGATATTCCTGAACTGTTGGCCAACCTGCAGTTCCGCCCACAACCGGCATCTGGCCTGCTGACTCAGCCAGAGCAACGTGGCAAAGAACTGTTCTTCCCGATCCCCGTTGAGGACTTTGCCTTCTCGTTACACGATCTCGATGCCACACCGCAGCCACTGGCGCAAAACAGCGCGGCGATCGTGTTCTGCGTAGAAGGTGAAGCAACGCTGGAGAAACAGGGCCAACAGGTCATCTTGCAGCCAGGTGAATCCTGCTTTATTGCCGCCTTTGAATCCCCGGTTAACGTCACCGGAAGCGGCCGTATCGCCCGCGTTTATAATCAGTTGCCCTAATTGACGGTAAAATATAGGTAAATAAGTTGCTAAGATGATTAGTTTACCTACACAATAAAAACGCCTACGGGCGTTTTTTCGCAGGCCCAATTGGTCGCCCTGCCCTCTACCGGCTTTACAAAGGAATAACAGAACTATGAAAAAATCGTTAGTCGCTGTCAGCGTCATTGTGGTGCTCGGCGCAGCATGGACTGGAGCCTCTTGGTACACCGGCAAGCTTATCGAGCAACGGATGGGGGAAATGGTAGACACCGCCAATAGCCAGTTGAAAACCATACTGCCTAAGGCCGGGGTCAAGATGAGCTATGAAAACTACCAACGCGGGATTTTCAGCAGCCAAGCCCGTTTTGTGCTGCGTGCCGATGGTAGCATCACCACCGACGATGCCCTGCTGAAGTCCGGCGAAGAAGTGGCCTTTATTGAAACCGTCGATCACGGCCCATTCCCGCTGGCCCAGTTGAAAAAATTCAACCTGATCCCAAGCATGGCCTCGGTACATACCGAGCTGGAAAACACGCCAAAAGTCAAAACCCTGTTTGAAATCACCAAAGGCAAGTCGCTGTTCAGCGCCGATTCACGCATTTCCTATAGCGGCGATGTCGCCAGCTCCATCGATGTGATCCCGGTGGAATACCAGAAAGACAAATCCTCGCTGAAATTCAGCGGTGCAAAAATTGACGCGGATATCGGCAAGGATATGCAAACCGCGCTCCTGGACGCCAGCAGTGACAGCCTGGTGATCAGTGGCCCGAATCAGTCTGGCCAGAACGAGCAGATGACCATGCAAGGGCTGACGCTCAAAAGCAACACGCATCTGGGCCAATTCGGTTTGAGCCTGGGTGAGCAAGCGCTGGGCATGAAGCAACTGACCGTGGCTGTCGACGGTAAAGACGCCATGACGATGGAAGGCTTTAACCTGGCCAGCCAGTTCGGCGAGAAAGGCAATAGCCTCGCAGGCCAGTTGGATTACACCATGGCGGCGTTGAAAATTCAGGGCACCGATTTTGGCGCGGGTAAACTGCTGCTGAAAATCGATAACCTGGATGCTAAAGGGCTGAAAGAGTTTGCCGATCGTTACAACCAGCAGGCCATGGCCTTGCTGCAACAGGCCGAAACGCTGTCGCCAGAAGCCTACCAGCAGCAAACGGCTGAGATGCTGGTGCAAAACCTGCCGCTGTTGCTGAAAGGCAACCCAACCGTCAGCATCGCACCGCTAAGCTGGAAAAATGCCAAGGGTGAAAGTGCCTTTACCCTTAACCTCGATCTGCTGGATCCCGCACAGGCTGGTGCTGCGGCCGAATCACCGGACCAACAGCTTGCCCGTTCGGTCAAGAAAATCGACGCCCAGTTGACTATTCCGGTCGCTATGGCGCAGGAAACCATGGCTCAAGCGGCACAGCTGCAAGGTGCCAGTGCACAACAAGCACAGCAGCAGGCCGAGCAGCAGGTGAAAAGCCTGGCGGCAATGGGCGAGATGTTCAAGATCACCACGCTGAAAGATAACGTGATTGGCAGCAGCTTCAAATATGCCGATAACCAGATTGAGCTGAACGGCACCAAAATGTCGCTGCCGGAGTTCGTGGGTATGTTCGGGATGCTGGGCGGCGCTTCCGCACCAGAAGAAGACAGTGCACCAGAACCCGATCAGCAGGATGCCGCTCCGGCACCTGAGCAGCCGATGATTCAGGGTCAGTAACACCACAGGGGCTTGGCGATACCAAGCCCCTATTCTCCTCCCCGCTGCAATAACTCCGCTTTTTCTTAAACCTCGCCGTTCTAGCGCAAATCGATTGCCAAGACAGTCATTCTGCCATCACAATCCTTGCCAATATTGGCCGTATTGCCGGACCTCTCAAGCTGTAGAAAGGGATCATCGAGTATGAAAAAATCATTAGTCGCCGTCAGCATTATTGCCGTCCTTGGCACAGCTTGGAGTGGAGCTTCCTGGTATACCGGCAAACTGATTGAGCAGCGGATGGAAACGTTGGTCGCCAATACCAACCAACAGTTGAAAGAGTACCTGCCCGATGCGGGGGTAAGACTTAGCGTTGAAAATTACCGACGTGGCATCTTTACCAGCCAGGTGCGTTACGTGCTACATAATGAAGATCCCTCCATGCAGATCAACGGGGATAAAGTGGCATCGTTGGTCAAGATCGACCACGGCCCCTTACCACTGAGCCAGGTGACACGATTGAATTTGCTGCCGGCAATGGCCTCGCTGCACGCCGAACTGGAAAATACGGCGGCCCTCAAAACGCTGTTTGATCTCACCAAAGGCAAATCACCCATCACCTCCGATACGCGTATTACTTTCAACGGGGATATTTCATCGGTTGTCGATGTACTCCCGCTGAATCACGAGCAAAGCGAATACCGGCTGACATTCAGCGGGGCTAAACTGACGGCTGACATCAGCCACGACCTGAAAAATGTCAGGTTGGATTTCAATACTGATAACCTGGAAATCGCGGACAAACACCAAGGAAAAATCGTATTACATAGGGTGACTTGTCAAAGTGATACCAAGAAAACCCCCTTGAATTTCAATCTAGGCACCCAGTTTTTACGCGTAAAGCAGCTACAGGTCGTTGGAGATGCCCAAGATGTCCTGGTGGAGGGGTTTACTATGGCCAGCCAGACCGATGATAAAGATGATTACCTGAATGGCCAATTCGATTACGGCGTAAGTGCGCTGAAAATCCACGGCAACGACCTGGGATCGGGCCAACTGAAGTTAAAAGTTAACAATGTAGACGCCAAGGCAGTGAAAGCCTTTATCGATTTCTACAATCAACAAAGTCTCAATCTGCTACAGCAATATGAAGCCACTCAGCAGCAATTGGCCAAGTTGGTTGAACACAATATGCCACGGTTACTGAAAGGCTACCCAACCCTCAGCATTTCGCCAATGAGTTGGAAAAACAGCCAGGGCGAAGCCACCTTCACCTTTAATCTAGATCTGCAAGAGCTACTCCCGCCGGGCACGGTTGCAGCCCCACTGGATCAGCAACTGACACAGGCGATCAAAAGGCTGGAAGGCCATCTGACAATCCCTGAGTCAATGGCAACAGAATCAGCAGCTCAGCTAGCGCAGTTACAGGGCGCCTCTACGCAACAAGCGCAAGCGATGGCACCGCAGCAAGTGCAAGGTCTGGTCGCCATGGCGCAAAAATTTAACCTTGTGACGCAGCAAGACGGAGTGATTGGCGGCAACTTCCACTATGCGGATAATCAGGTCGAGCTCAATGGCAACAAAATGTCACTGCAGGCGTTTATTGGCGGCTTTGCCGGGGACGCTCCAGTAACCGAGGCAGCACCAGAACAACCGGCTCAATGCCATTAATCCATGCCAAGGTCGTAGGGGCGCCGCATGCGGGGCCCGCTTGGGTTACATTGCTCTAGCCATAGACCGCATCGCGGATCTGCATGGGATATAAACCACTCATTCCCTCAATCGCGGTGTTGGTCAACGCGACTACGCTCAACTGCGCGAGCGGGTCGTAAAACCAGCTGTGCCCATACACGCCGCCCCACTGCATAGTGCCATTATTCTGCGGCGTTGCTGCCAATGCCGCATCCACCAGCACCGCGCCACCAAAACCAAAGCCCCAACCCGGCCCCTGAATCTCTGCCTGCGCTGCTACATGGGGTTGACGCATCAATACGGCGGTTTCTGGCTGCAAAACTCCGTCGCTACCATTACGCAGCGTCTCCACCAGGCGCAGCACATCGTCAGCGTCACCCACCATCCCTGCGCCAGCCGAAGGATAAGCGTGGCGGTCAAGCGCTCGCGAGGGCGCAAACTCCACGTCAAAACCAAATTCCTCAGGAAGCCTCAGCAGAAAACCGTCATACATCGCTGCCGGTTGCGGTTCAGTATTGTAATAGGCCGTAGCCAGCTTATCGGCGTTCAACGTATAAAAACCGGTATTCCCCAGCCCTAGCGGTTGGTCAACCCAGCGCTCGAATAGCTGTGGCAAAGGCATACCAGCCACCTGCTCTAGCACCGCACCCAATACGTCAATGGCCAGTGAATAGCTGAATTCGCTCCCCGGCTCTGTCTGCAAGGGTGCCTGCGACAACCGACGCAGATTTTGCTCCAGCGTTAACGAGGACCTCTCCAGGCCGTCGTGGATCCCTAACCGCTGATAGATCCCGCCCTCTGGTTGCTTGAAACGGTAGTCCAGCCCGGCGGTGTGGGTTAACAGGTGGCGAATAGCGATCGCTGGCCGACGTCCATCTGGCAACGCCGGAGTAAACCACGGTAGCCAACGGCTCACGGCATCATCCAGACTCAGCAATTGCTGTTCTATCATGCGCATCGCTACCAGCGTGATGTAGGGTTTAGAGACCGAAGATAGCCTGAATTGGCTGTTACGCTGCATGGGTTGCCGCTGCTCGCGATCGGCATAGCCGCTGGCACCGGCGTAAATCACCGCCCCCTGTTGAGCCACCAGCACCACGCTACCTACGATCCGCCCTTCGGCGATCGCCTGCTGATTGACTGCCTCTATCCGTTGTGTCAATGCCTGAGCCATAACTGTGATCCTCTTAAGATAATCAGGCCAGTCTACGGTTTCGATCATTAAATAAAATAGGCTAAAATTTAATGAATCATTAAGTTGGAATTATTAATAGATGAGCTCACTGCTGCAATTACTGCCATTTTTCGACGCCGTTGCCAAATTGGGCAGCTTTACCCAGGCGGCCAATCATCTGGGCGTCACACCGCCTGCGGTGTCACAAAATATCCGCGCGCTAGAGGCCCACCTGGGAGTACGCCTGTTCAATCGCACCAGCCGTTCAGTCAGGTTAAGCGATGAAGGGCTGGCATTTTATGAAAGAATCGCCCCCGCTATGGGCCAGATTGAGATCGCGGCAGAGAATGTCAGCAGCCAACGTGGTGAGCCAAGCGGCTTATTACGAATTACCTTGCCGCAGTTGGCCGCGTCGATGCTGGTCATGCCCTATCTGCCGGAGTTCCATGCGCGCTATCCTGAACTTAAGCTGGAGCTGTTTACCGACGATCGTTTTGCCGATCTGGTGCTGGATAATTTTGATGCGGGCATCCGCATGCAGCGGATGTTGCAAAAAGATATGGTGGCCGTCCCTATCGACCACGGCCAACAACATGTGGTCGTGGCTTCTCCAGGTTATTTGGTACAACACGGCCAGCCCAAAACGCCACAGGAGTTGCAGCAGCATGACTGCATGCGCTACCGCTTTCCCGGCAGTGGCAAACTGGAACCCTGGTATTTCAGCAACGGCACTGAGCATTTGACGCTGGAGGTCAACGGGCGGCCGATCTTCAATGAAAACCAGCTGCTTAAAGACGCGGCGATAGCGGGATTAGGGCTCACCCAACGCTTTCGGGCCGCCGTACACAAAGAGTTGCAGAGCGGGCAACTGCGAGAGGTTCTGCAGGATTTTAGCCACGTCGCGCCCGGCTTCTTTATCTACTTTCCGGCAGGCCGGCATATGCCGCTCAAGCTGCGCGTCTTTATCGATTTTATGCGGGAAAAACGCGAGCAGCAGATCAGGCCGATCCGCGCTTGAGCTACTGGGTCATTGAAGACCTGGGAGGGATCTTTCACTTTTTGCTTTCTGCGTGGCATCAGAATGCGGTTCACTCATGACATTGCTGATTAAGTATCCAGGCAGAAATAGCACTTAGGGAACCTGGCGAGTAAGCCTGTTGTCCGGCCAGCAGAAATCCGCCCTGCTTCCACCAAGGCCACTGAGAGGATAGCTGGTAGTCAAACCATTCGCTCCGTAAAAGCCCGTGGGTAGCATCAGCGATCCGTCTGATACAGCGAGGTGTTTTGGCCGGTAGCGCTTCGCTCCAGACAGCGATCGTTTCGTGCGGATCAACATTCCGATCGTCCGCCCCCATCAGGATCATTACCGGCGTTTGCATCGCTGAAATATCTTTCCTTGCATCGGCCTGTGAGTTTCGACGCTCAAAGTCCTGCCGGGTACAACGAGAAATACAGGGAGATGCGGCTGCCTCCTGCGTAAACTGCCTGTCAAAAGCGGCGGCTTCACGTTCTTGCGCCTTCACGATATTTTCAGCTGACAGGCCCTCAGATTGCAGACGTTGCCCGGTATAATAAATCCCCTGAGCTCGCCAATTTATCGCCGCCCCCACCAGAATGACAAAGTCGGTTTTTACCTGTTGGCTGGCCTTTGGCACAACCCAACCCGCCTGAGAAAAGCCAAGAAAACCTATATCGCTGTGGTTAAACTCCGGTTCCTGTTTCAGTTTTCTCAGAGCAGATGCTGCTTCTTCTGCACGATCTGACAGGGTTTGTGCCAGCCAGTTACCACTGCTGGCCCCAACGCCGGGTTTATCCCATGAATAAACCGCTACTCCTTGGGCAACCAGGAAATTCACCAACGGAATATAGCCGCCTTCAGACCAGCGGTCTTGAGCGCCATCGCCATGAACCAGCAGGACAAGCGGTGGCGATATCTTCCCAGAAGGGAGGATTAATGTGCCTTCCAGAATGTCCTGATGATGCTCAAAGCTGATAGTTCGTTGGTGACCATCATCGGAAAGTTCAAATTCAGATAACCGAATCAGTGAAAAAACGACCAGGAAGCTCACCATGCAGAAACCAAATATCCCATATTTGTTCATAGCCGCTCCCAAATTAAATCTCATACCGCGTCGGTTATATCAAAAATTTCGCTTTAATTTAATCGGCATCAGAGCAAGCCTATTTAGAAACACCTGAGAATTTACAAGACTGGGACAACGGCAAGATTGGAGATATAGCGGCGGATCAGGCCGATCCGCGCTTGATCAGCTCTGGGGACAGGATCACATTCTGCGGGGCCAATGAATCATCGCCAATACGTTGCAACAGCCGCAGGGCAGCACTGCGTCCAACCTCACGAGCCGAGCTGGAGATAAAGGTCAGCGGGGGTTCGGTCAGTTCGGCCTCCGGCACATCGCCAAAACCGATCAGCGCCACCTGTTGACCATAGAAACTGTCCATCCCTTCCGAACCAATACTACGGCCACTGCGCACGATACCAAAATAGGCACCCAACGCCACCGAGGCCTTATGGCACACCAACGCACTGATATTGGGATACTGACGCAACAGGTTTTCGGCAGCTTCAGCCGCTGCCCGTTGATGACAATCGCATTCGACGATCCACTCTGAGCGAAATGGCAGGCCGTATTGCACCAAGGTGGCACAGAATCCCCCCAGGCGTTCGGCGCGGGTGAGTGAATCGCTTTGTCCACCAAGGTAGGCGATCTGGCTATGACCTCGTTTGATCAGAAATTCGGTGGCCATTTTCGCGGCCTGCATATTATCTGGCCGCACCACGTCTACACCTTCCAGCCCATTGGAACGCGCGGCACACACCAGCGGCACCCCCTGAGCTTCGGCTTTCTCTTTCAGCCCTTTCGCGGTTCGTACCCCACCCGCCAGTACCATGCCGTCGACGCCGTGCTCCAGAAGCATATCAAAACAGCGCATCAGTCCTTTGCCTTCGCGCCCGCTTTGGGTCAGAAACAGCACTTTGCCATTGGCTTCCAGAACCTCACTCACCCCGGCGGTCATCTCGGCATAAAACGGCTCACAGATATCACGCAGGATCAGCCCTACCACCCCCGATTCGCCACCCCGCAGCGTCGCGGCCTGACGGTTGCGAACATAGCCAAGCTGCTCGATCGCCTGATTCACACGGCTCATGGTGGTGGGAGAAATACGCCCTTTACCGCTCAGCACCAGGGAAACGGTGGTCACGGATACGCCTGCCAACTGTGCGACGTCAGTGATAGTGATCTTTTTGATTGTTATAACCTCTGCAATGCCCTATCAGGGCGAGTTTAACCCTGATAGCAAATGGTATACCGAATCTCTCAATGCAGTAAAACGATTTACCCACATAAGTATTGTCACCGCAAAGCACCGTTCATAATTGTGATTAGGGACGCATTTTTACTAGGTAAAACGTTTTATCTTATTTTTACCTAATCAGGTACACACAACATTGCATGCTTTTTCGCCAGGAGTCGTCGGTTATGCCAGCGTCTAAAAAACAAAAAATTACGCTTTGGGAGTTTTTCCAAAGCCTGGGCAAGACATTTATGCTGCCCGTCGCACTGCTTTCATTCTGCGGCATCATGCTGGGGATCGGTAGCTCACTAAGCAGCCGTGACGTGATTACGTTGCTGCCTTTCATTGGTCATCCGGCTTTCCAGCTGCTATTCACCTGGATGAGCAAGATCGGCTCCTTTGCCTTCAGCTTCCTGCCGGTGATGTTCGCCATTGCCATTCCTTTGGGCATGGCGCGAGAGAACAAAGGCGTGGCCGCCTTCTCTGGTTTTGTCGGCTTTGCCGTGCTGAACCTGGCGACCAACTTCTACCTGACCACGTCAGGCGTGCTGCCTACCGTCGATCCGCTGGTGCTGAAAGCCAATAACATCCAGAACATCCTGGGCATTCAGTCTATCGATACCGGTATCCTCGGTGCGGTGATCGTCGGGATCATCGTTTATCTGCTGCACGAGCGTTTCAACACCATCCGCCTGCCGGATGCGCTGGCGTTCTTCGGGGGTACTCGCTTCGTCCCAATCGTCACCACTGTGGTACTGGGCCTGTGCGGCCTGATTATCCCGCTGATCTGGCCTTGGTTCGCTGCCGGTATTAACGGGTTGGGCCGTATGATTAACGGCGCTGGCATGTTTGGGCCGATGATTTTCGGCTCCGGCGAGCGTCTGCTGCTGCCGTTCGGGCTGCACCACATTCTGGTAGCGCTGATCCGCTTTACCGAAGCGGGCGGTACGCTGGACGTTTGTGGCCGTGAAGTCAGCGGTGCCTTGACCATCTTCCAGGCACAGCTCTCTTGTCCAACCACCCACGGCTTTGCCGAAAGCGCTACCCGCTTCCTGTCCCAGGGTAAAATGCCTGCCTTCCTCGGTGGCCTGCCGGGTGCGGCGTTAGCCATGTACCACTGTGCCAAACCGGAGAACCGTCACAAGATCAAAGGGCTGCTGATTTCCGGCGTGGTGGCTTGTGTGGTCGGCGGTACCACCGAACCGATCGAGTTCCTGTTCCTGTTTGTGGCTCCGTTCCTGTGTCTGATCCACGCTATTCTGACCGGTCTGGGCTTCACCGTGATGGCCTTGCTGGGCGTCACAATCGGTAACACCGACGGCAACATTATCGACTTCGTGGTGTTCGGTATCCTGCACGGCACCGCAACCAAGTGGTATCTGGTGCCGTTGGTGGCCGCGATCTGGTTTGTTGCCTACTATGCGATCTTCCGCTTCGCCATCCAGCGCTGGAACATTAAAACGCCGGGCCGTGAGGCGGAAACCACCGCTACACAGAGCGCCCCTGTCGGTGCCGTGGGTAAATCCGGCTATAACGTGCCTGCTATCCTGGCGGCGTTGGGCGGTAAAGAGAATATCGTTTCGCTGGATAACTGCATTACCCGCCTGCGTATGTCAGTTAACGATATGAGCAAGGTGGATGATGCTGTGCTGAAAGCCAACCGGGCTATCGGCGTGGTACACCTTAATGACCATAACCTGCAAGTGGTGATTGGCCCGCAGGTGCAATCGGTGAAAGATGAGTTAGAATCACTGATGGCCAACGCATAACCTTCCCCCCCGGGCGCAGCCTGCTGCGCCCTTGTTCGGAGTTTCACATGTTTGATTTTTCTACCCCGGTAGATCGTCACGGTACCTGGTGCACCCAGTGGGACTACATCGCCGACCGTTTTGGCACCGCAGATCTGCTGCCTTTCACCATCTCCGATATGGATTTCGCCACCGCCCCCTGCATTCTTGAAGCTCTGCAACAGCGTCTGCAACACGGCGTGTTGGGCTACAGCCGCTGGCAGCATGAAGACTTTCTTGGCGCGGTGCGGCATTGGTATCAACAACGCTTCAATGCGCCCATCGATACGACCAAGGCGGTCTATGGCCCCTCGGTGATTTACATGGTGGCGCAGCTGGTGCGTATCTGGTCGGCTCCGGGGGAATATGTGGTCACCCATACACCAGCCTATGATGCGTTCTATAAGGTGATCTTGGGTAATCAGCGTCAGGTGTTACCTTGCCCGCTGCACAAAGTGGATAACGATTGGCAATGCGATATGGCCCATCTGGAAGCCCTGCTGGCCCGTCCACAAACCAAGATCCTGCTGCTGTGCAGCCCGCAAAACCCCACTGGTAAGGTGTGGACACAGCATGAACTGGAGCAGATGGCAGAGCTGTGCGAACGCCATGACGTGAAGGTGATCAGCGATGAGATCCATATGGATATGGTTTGGGGAGAACATCGTCACACTCCATGGAGCCAGGTGGCCACCACCCCGTGGGCGTTGCTGACTTCCGGCTCTAAAACCTTCAACATTCCGGCGCTCACCGGGGCCTATGGCATTATCAGCGAGGATAGTGCGCGGGATAGCTACGTTCAGGCACTAAAAAGCCGCGATGGATTATCCTCCCCTGCGGTGCTGGCAGTTGCAGCCCATATTGCCGCCTACCGCCACGGCGAGCCTTGGCTAGACGCCCTGCGCGACTATCTGCAAGATAACCTGACCTACGTGGCCGAACGGCTCAAGCAGGCGTTACCGCAGCTAAACTGGCAGCCACCGCAGGCCACCTATCTGGCGTGGATTGATATACGCCCGTTAGGCATTGACGACCGCGAATTGCAGCAGGTGCTGATCGAACGAGAGAAAGTCGCCATCATGCCAGGCTTTACCTATGGCGAAGAGGGCCGTGGTTTCCTGCGCCTGAACGTCGGCTGCCCGCGCAGCAAGGTTGAGGCCGGGATGGATAAGCTGATCGCCGCGTTGCAATTTGTCCTGGACACAAAATAGGTCATATCGCCAGGGGCATAGCGCCCCTGGTTTTTCATTGAGCGTCAACTCCCCTCAGCATTGTCATGCTACCCGTTAAAACCCGAACCATTGCGATTGACCTGATTTCATCGACTAATGACCCGAGAGCATGTCACGGCTTATCCCTGCCCCATTTTATAGTAAGCCCACTCGCATCCATCCTGTCGGACAACCGCAAACACGATGGATTAGCCTCAATATCTGATGAATGACTGGAGCAATCGATGAAATTAACGCAAATCCGCAATGCTACGCTCGTGCTGGAATATTCCGGTAAAAAATTTCTTATCGACCCGATGCTGGCAGAAAAGGAAGCCTGGGATGGCTTTGCCGGGAATGCTCGCCCGCACCTGCGTAATCCCATGGTTGCTTTGCCTGTGGCCGTAGAGCATTTACTGGCTGTTGATGCGGTTATCCTGACCCACACCCACACCGATCACTGGGATGAGGCGGCACAGCAGGCTGTACCCAAAGACATGCTTATCTACACGCAGGATGAGAACGACGCGGCGCTGATCCGTTCCCAGGGCTTTCGCAACATTCGCGTGCTGCAAGATGAAAATCATTTCGTTGACGGTCTGACTATTTATAAAACGGACGGCCAGCACGGCAGTAACGAATTGTACGCAGATGCCCAATGGGGTGATTTACTGGGTGATGCATGCGGGCTGGTCTTCACTCATCATGATGAAAAAACGCTTTATATCGCGGGTGATACCGTCTGGGTTAAACCTTATGTAAGAAACCTGCAACGCTTCAAGCCGGAGATTGTGGTGCTAAACACCGGCTATGCTGTCAACGACCTTTACGGCCCGATTATCATGGGCAAAGAGGACACGCTGCGCACGCTACAGATGTTGCCGACTGCCACCATCGTGGCGTCTCATATGGAATCGATTAACCATTGCCTTCTTACGCGCGCGGAGTTAAAAGAGTTCACCCTTGAACACAGCATTGATGATCGAGTGCTTATTCCTGCAGACGGTGAAACAATGGCGTTCTGATCAATCACGCCGTCTGATTGAGGGAAGGATGCCATTACGAATCCTTTGGTCAGTCAAAACCAGCATGTTAGCCGTCGGTGATCCGGCGGTTGTCATTTACGGTAAGGTTAACGTTATGTCTACACTGACGGTCGCCGTGATCGCCACGGCCGGATTTAGCCCGTTTCACTTTTCAGTGCCCTGTATTATTTTCGGACAGTCGATGCCGCAGCCGGATTTATTCAGCGTCGAAATCTGTGCTGAACAACCGGGCATCGTTCTGTCTGATATTGGCCTGTCCATCAATGTGGAGCATGGCCTTGAGCGGCTAGACGTCGCAGACATTGTTATCGTGCCCTACTGGCATCATCCTGAAGAAAGACCCTCGCAGGCGCTGCTGGATAAGCTCATAAGCGCATGGCAGCGCGGCGCAGAAGTGGTGGGCCTTTGTCTCGGCGCTTACGTGCTGGCCTATTCCGGTTTGCTTGATCGGCACCGCGCCGCAACGCACTGGGAGTACGAACAGGACTTTATTGAAAGATTTCCCGCCGTGCATCTGGACAGCAACTCGCTGTATACCAGTGATGAACGTCTTATTACCTCTGCCGGCACCGCCGCCGGCATTGACTGCTGCCTGAATATTATCCGTGACCATTACGGAACTGCGGTTGCCAACCGGGTGGCACGAAGAATGGTTGTTCCTCCCTACCGGGAAGGCGGTCAGGCTCAGTTTATTGAACGCCCCATACCGGTATCGACGCGTGACAGCAAAATGAACGAGTTGATGGACTACCTGCGTCGCAATCTGGACAAGCCGCACGATCTCGACTCACTGGCCGGGTTTGTCAGCATGAGCCGGCGAACGTTGACCCGTCATTTTTTCAAGGCAACCGGAACCACGCTGGGAGAATGGCTTAACGCAGAGCGTCTGCAAAGAAGCCAGGAATTGCTGGAAACCACGGACGACAGCATTGAAAGTGTGTCGGACATGGCGGGGTTTCAGTCGCCGATTTCTTTCCGCCAGAGTTTTAAGGCGAGATTCAGCGTCAGCCCAAGCGAATGGCGCCGGGCATTTCGTGGCCCTGCGCCGGTGGATCTGGAAAAGACCTGAGCGCAAGCCATAAAGAACCGTGGCTAAATATAAAACGCATGGGGGAGCCCATCGTCGCTTTATCCTGAACGGCGAACTTGCGATTTAATGTGACAATTATCACTTTTTTATGCAACTCAATAGCTATTTTCATTCGTTTGTTTTTATACTGATCCGCACTTTACCTATACAAAAATAATGAGTGCCGCCATGATTAACTCCCGCTTGCCCCTTACCGATATTCACCGTCATCTGGACGGTAACATCCGCGCGCAAACCATTCTTGAACTCGGCCGCCAGTTCAACCTAGCCCTGCCAGCCAACGAGCTGGCTGCCCTGCTTCCCCATGTGCAAATCACCCATACCGAACCCGACCTGATGAGCTTTTTGCAAAAGCTTGACTGGGGAGTCGCGGTGCTGGGCGATCTGGATGCCTGCCGTCGCGTGGCTTATGAAAACGTGGAAGATGCGGCAAATGCCGGGTTGCACTACGCCGAGCTGCGTTTTTCCCCCTACTACATGGCGATGAAGCACCAGTTACCGGTGGCTGGCGTGGTGGAAGCGGTGATTGACGGCATTCGCTCTGGTTGCCGCGACCGCGATATTGACGTACGCCTGATTGGCATCATGAGCCGTACCTTCGGTGAAGCGGCCTGCCTGCAAGAGCTAGACGCCCTACTGACCCATCGCGACGGCATCACCGCGTTGGATCTAGCTGGCGATGAGCTAGGCTTCCCTGGCAGCCTATTCCTTAGCCATTTCAACCGTGCACGTGACGCTGGCCTGCGCATTACCGTTCATGCCGGTGAAGCCGCTGGTCCGGAAAGCATCTGGCAGGCGATCCGTGAGTTGGGTGCAGAGCGCATTGGGCACGGGGTTAAAGCGGTGGAGGATCCAGCACTGATGGATTATCTGGCGCAGCATGGGATCGGCATTGAGTCGTGCCTGACTTCAAATATTCAAACCAGCACCGTAGCTTCGTTGGCACAACATCCGCTGGCCACCTTCCTGCGCCATGGCGTGGTAGCTTCCCTCAATACCGACGATCCAGCTGTGCAAGGCATTGAGATTGAACACGAATACCGCGTAGCGGCGCCGCAGGCCGGGTTAACGCCGCAAGAAATCCGCACCGCCCAGGAAAACGGCCTGAAGATGGCCTTCCTCAGCGAGCAGGAAAAACAGGCGCTACGCGCGAAAGTACTTGGCTAAGGCAATATCCAGACTCAGCCGCTGTCAAGGCTGAGTCTGTTTTTCAAGATTGAGAGGGCAGCACCACCCGGTGGCTCTCCTCGATCAGGGCCACAATTTCCGTTCGTGGCCCCTCCAACCAAGCTTGGCTGCGGTAGAAGGCCTGCAATACCTGTTCCACTTCCGCCATGCCGTCAAACTGCCGCAGCAGGTAATAGGCATCGGGATCGTGTAGCGAGACACCGTACTCCAGCACAGTGATCCCTGCGGCCCTATGCAGCGGAACACTGTCATGCTGCATGATGTGGTGAAAACGCTCGCCGCTACCCGCTTGTAAACGATATTGCAAAATCTCGACTACCTTGCTCATGCTACGTCCTTGTTATTTAGTTACGGCTACTTCACGCTGCTGGGCTGTTTTACGCGCATAGCGCTGTGCCAGCACCGCACATACCATCAACTGTACCTGATGGAAAATCATCAACGGTAATACCATCGCCCCAACGGCGGCAGCAGGAAATAGCACGTTGGCCATCGGAATGCCGTTGGCCAGGCTCTTTTTCGAACCACAAAACACGATAGTGATCTCATCAGCGGTATCAAAGCCCAGCCAACGTGCGGCATAGGTGTTGATAACCAGTACCACCGCCAACAGCACCAGCGACATCACCAGGATCGTCAGCAGCGACCAGCCGTCAATGGTGTGCCAAATCCCCTCAACCACCGCCGCGCTGAACGCGGTATAGACCACCAGCAGGATCGAGGAACGGTCGGTGAGGTTAATCAGTTTGCGATGGCGATCGATCCATTTGCCAATCAGCGGACGCGCCAGATGGCCAATAACAAACGGTACCATCAGTTGCAGAATAATCGAGCCAATGGCATGCAGTACGTCAGTATTGCCTCCTTGCGTATGCATCAATGCCCCCACCAGCAGCGGAGACAGGAATACCCCAAGAATGCTGGATGCCGAAGCGCTGCAGATCGCCGCCGCCACGTTCCCTCCTGCTGCGGAGGTGAAGGCGATTGCCGATTGAACTGTGGCAGGCAAAGCACACAGATAGAGGAAACCCAGATAAACGGTGGGCGTCATCAAGCCCGGCACCAGCAGGTTCATCGACAACCCTAACAAGGGGAAGAGCGCAAAGGTACTGAGAAACACCACCAGGTGCAGCTTCCAGTGGCTCATGCCGGCAACGATCGCCTCACGGGAGAGTTTCGCCCCGTGCATGAAGAACAACAAGGCTATCGCGGCGGTAGTTAAATGTTCGAAGAAAGTCTGCCAAATCCCTTCACAGGGTAGCAATGAGGCCAACAGCACCACCATCAGCAGTACCAGTAAAAACTTGTCGATACGTAGACGTTGTAACCAGGACATCCTGCAAAATTCCTTGCTATTTAATACGTAAAAAGGGTTCAGAAGCGCTCTGAACCCTACTGTTGTTATTGATATTAGCTGACCGGTAGCGCTTTTTGCTGTTTGGCCGACTCAATGCCCAGCTCGATCATTTCCATAACCTGTATCGCCTCGCTGGCCGGAACTGGGTTGGTACCGGCACCGGAAATTGCGTCACGAATGGCGGCGTAATAGGCCGGATAATTGCCCGGAATGGTCAATTGCGGCTGTTCCGCCAACATGCCATCACGTGACAACGTCACTACTCCATCGCGCATGTCGTAACCCCAGTCGGCCTGCGGCAAACGTTCACCGGCTTTCAGGCGGTCTTCCTGCGGATCCAGACCATATTTGATAAAGCTGCCCTGCGTGCCGTGCACAATGTAACGAGCAGTTTCTGCCGCGGCCAGCACCGTGCCATGCAGCACCACACGCCGATGGCCGTAATTGAGCACCGCATGGAAGTAATCTACCGATTGTGAACCCGGGCGTAGCTCGCCGAGATCGACAAAAAGCGTTTGTGGCTTGCCAAACAGCTGCAACGCCTGGTCGATCAGATGCGGCCCCAGATCGTACCAAATACCGCTGCCAACCCCACCTTGCTCACGCCAGCGCTGGCGGACTTCCGGGCGGAAACGATCGAAATGGGATTCAAAATAGACCACTTCTCCTAACGCGCCGTCTTTCAGCAAGGCTTTTAAGGTCAGGAAATCGCTGTCCCAGCGGCGGTTGTGAAACACTGAAAGCAGTTGTCCACTCTGAGCAGCCTGCTGTTGTAGCTGCTGCGCCTGTGACAGTGTCACGGTAAACGGTTTATCCACCACCACATTTTTGCCCGCCGCCATCGCCTGTTGCGCCAGCGGGAAATGGGTATCGTTCGGGGTTGGAATGACAATCAGGTCAATCGAGGGATCGTTAAACAGCGCCTGCGGGTCGCTGACCACCGTCATCATCGGCCAGTCAGCGTGGACTTTACCGGCGTCGCTGCTGGAAACTGCAGCCAACTCCATGCCAGGGGTTCCTGCGATCAGCGGAGCATGAAAGGTCTTGCTGGCGTAACCATAGCCCACCAGGCCAACGCGGATTGTTTCAGACATCTTGTTTCCTCATACAGGGCGATATACGCATCAATTCCAGGCAGATGAAATGCTACGTCCGTGTAAGTTGGGGCAAGAAAGCTACCCCTGAGTGTTGCCGCTAGAAAAATGAAGTAGGGATTGATGCGATTTGACACCATCATGCGGGCTGGAACAAGAGCTAAATGCAAATCGATAATAAACGGGCAATACAACAAAGCGGGCGCTGCACGCGGCGCCCCCAACAACGATCGTATCCGTTGGCCGATTAACGGGATGCGGCAATCAGTGGCCGATCCCGGGAATGGTTCACCGGGTAGTTGATCTCCAGGCTACGGCGGCGAAAATCGCTGGGGCTGACGCCAACTCGCTTACGAAACACCCGGGAAAAATAGAGTTGATCGTCATAGCCAACCACCCGGCCAATGGTGGCAATCGATTCCTGGGTAGTTTGCAGCAGCAATTTGGCGCGGATCACTCGCTGATCTTCACGCCAGCGCAAGATATTTATCCCGACCTGGTCACGGAACAGATGTGCCAGCCGCGATGGCGAAAGACAAACGTGGCGGGCCACCTCATCGATACGCAGCTCCCCTGCCAGATTGCCGGTAATGAACTGGCAAGCCTCAATCACCCGTGGGTCCATAATCTTCTGTGGGCTGAGGGGATCCTCCTCCATCGCGCGCAGCAACAGCCGTTCCAGCAGGTTCATGCCAATTTCTTCGGCAAAACGGCGGCCGGAGCGTTGGGTCTGCTCAATGTTGGCAAACAGACGGTCAAATTCGGTCAGCAACGGGTTGTTGGGCAACGTCAGACGCCCCACCTGATGCGCCTTGCTGTGCCATTCCAGCCAGTCGGCCCAATAGGCCCGCGGGCGGAAATACACCCAACGGTGATACCAGCAGTCACTATCCGGTGATCGGCCATAGTTATGCGCCGCCTTGGGCGGAAACAGCAGGAGATCGCCGGGGTTACAGTAAAACGTTTCCTCACCGTCAAACACCTTGCCCTGGCCTTTAATGGTCAGATTGAGGATGTAGCCCTTCATGCCGCCGGGGCGGTCGATAAAGAAATCCAGCGGCCCGTCCGCCATAATCGGCGTCAGCCCGGCAACCAGGTAGGCGTTAAAGGTGTAACCCGGCAACAGCGGGTTCGGTTGGGGTTCCTGAACCATGCGATGATACATCTGGCCTCCGAATGTGTCGTTTCTTTATCCCAAAACTTGGCAAGATGAGTGGTCTGCTTCCCTCACCCTAACCCTCTCCCACAGGGAGAGGGGACTGTCCGTGCTACAGATTAGCTTCCGTGTTTCGTATCAATACAACAACAAGTTTACCCATTCGGCAAAATGCTGCTCATAGCAATCACAAAATTGTGATGGGTCTTCACGCCCTGCTCTTCGCTTGTTGCTTGTAGCGGTCAAAAATCACCGCGGCCAGCAGGATCACGCCGCGCACCACATACTGCGAGAACGGCGAGATGTTCAGCAGGTTCATGGCGTTCTCCACCGTACCCAGGATCAGGATCCCGGCGATAACGTAGGAAATTTTGCCGATGCCGCCTTTGAGCGAAACGCCCCCCAGCACGCAGGCGGAGATCACGATCAGCTCATAACCGATGGAGGTCATCGGCTGGCCGCTGGTCATACGCGAAGCCAGAATAATGCCCGCAGCGGCAGATACCAGTCCGGAAAGCACAAAGATGATGATCTTGGTACGCACTACCGGCACCCCGGCCAGACGAGCCGCCTCCTCGTTGCCACCGATAGCCAGGGTATTACGGCCAAAGGTGGTTTTATTGAGCAGGAAACCAAACAGGATAAGACAGCCGATAGTGATCCAAATCGGTGCAGGCAGCCCCCACCAGTTGGCATAGCCGAGCGCAAAGAACCGCTCATCTTCGATCCCCACCGCTTTCCCATCGGAAATGATATAGGCCAAGCCGCGGAAGATCTGCATGGTGGCCAACGTGGTGATCAGCGCGTTAATCTTCAGCCGGGCGATCACAAAACCATTGATCAGCCCAGAGAGCACACCTAACAGCAAACCGGCAGCCACGCCGATCCACAGGCTCTCGGTCATGTTGATCACCACCGCCGCGGTGACACCCGCACAGGCGATAACCGACGCCACCGACAGGTCAAAATCACCTGAGGCCAGACAAAACAGCATGCCACACGCCACCATCCCGGACATAGAGATCGCCAGCCCCAGGCCTTTCATATTGATAAAACTGCCAAAATTCGGCACGAACGCCACGCAGGCGACAAACAGCACGGCGAATACCACCAGCATGCCATAGCTGTCCCAGATACGCGCTAACCCAAGGCCACCGCGGTTTTTCACAGAATTGGTTGTCATGCTCGACATCTCTTGCTCCTTCACAATCAGGCTATCGCCGCAGCAATATCGGGGGTACGTAACATCGCCAGGCTGAGGGCTTTTTCCTCAGTGGCCTCGCTATGGGTCAACTCGCCAGAGATCGCCCCTTCACGCATCACGATGATGCGATCCGCCAGCCCCAGCACTTCGGGCAAATCGCTGGAGGCGAACAGCACCGCAATGCCCTGCTGCGCCAGCTGATAAATCACGTGGTAGATTTCGTGTTTTGCGCCAACGTCGATACCGCGTGTCGGCTCATCCAGCAGGATCACCTTCATCTCTTCCGACAGCCAGCGGCCCAGGATCGCCTTCTGTTGATTGCCACCGGAGAGGTTCATGATCAGCTGTTCGGCAGTGGGGGTTTTGATATTCAGCGCGCGGATGTGGTGATCGGCATTGCTGGTTTCCCAGGCGTTATCAATCAGGCAGCCCGCCTTGATGCTTTTGCGGCGTGCGCTGATGTTGATATTGTCGCGCACCGAGTGCACCGGAATGATGCCGTCGGCCTTACGATCTTCCGGGCACAGCATTACGCCTGCACGGATAGCATCGATCGGTGAACGGACATCAAGCCGCTTGCCATCGAGCATCAATTGGCCCGCAGTGACCCGCGTAGCACCAAAAATCCCTTTCATCAATTCGCTGCGCCCTGCACCCACCAGACCAAACAGGCCAACAATTTCGCCAGCGCGTACGTTGAGGCTGATAGGCGTTTTCACCCCGACGGCCTGCAGATCGGTAAGCTGCAACCGCACTTCTCCCAACTCGCGTGGCTGGTAGCCATAAACATCGCCAAGATCGCGACCCACCATCGCCTGCACCAGCACTTCATTGTTGACCTGCTGCATATCGTCGAAGGTACGTACATAGCGGCCATCCTTAAACACGGTGATGGCGTCACTCAGCGCAAAGATTTCCTCCATCCGGTGTGAGACATACAGGATCACTCGCCCTTCAGCCCGCAGCTCGCGGATCACCCGGAACAGCTGCTCAATTTCACGTGCCGACAACGAACTGGTCGGCTCATCAAACGCAATCACTTTGGCGTTACGCGCCAGAGCCTTGGCAATCTCCACCATCTGCCATTGACCAATCGACAGGTACTTCAACGGAGTATCCGGATCGATGTCCAAACCGAGGTGTTCCAGCTGTAAGCGGGACTCATAACGCAGCAGTTTACGATCCACCAGGCCATGTTTGGTCGGCAACTGGCCAAGGTAAATGTTCTCTGCCACGGTCATTTCCGGCACCAGATGCAGTTCCTGGTAGATAATCGCCACCCCGGCGTTCAGCGCGTCGGTGGTATTGGCAAACTGTACGGCTTGCCCCTGGAGGTGGATCTCCCCTTTGCTTGGGGCGTAATTGCCGCTGAGGATTTTCAGCAGCGTCGATTTCCCGGCGCCGTTTTCCCCCATCAGGGCGTGGATCTGCCCGGCCTGACAGTTGAAACTGATATCATCCAGCGCTTTGACGCCAGGGAAGCTTTTACCGATGCCTTTAAAAGCCAGATAGGGCGTGACGGCAGTCATAGTGCTTTCCTCAATGCTGTGCGATAAATGGCCGCCCGCTTGGTACAGGCGGCACGCTCCTTACATCAGGCCTTTATTCTGCAGTTCCACCTGGAAGTTGTCGCGGGTGATCAGCACCACGTCGGTCACTTCGGTGAATTTCTCTGGTTCCACGCCTTTCTCTACCCAGTCATGCAGCATCTGAATGCTCTTGTAGCCATGAATATCCGGGCTTGGCAGCAGTGAACCGTAGAAGCCGGTTGCCTGTTTCTTGGAAAGCTCGCTTACCGCGTCAACGCCGTTGATACCAATACCGATCACGTTAGGCGCTTTAAAGCCCTGACCTTCGGTGGCACGCACGCCGCCCAGCACGGTATTGTCGTTCATCCCGACGATCAGCCAGTTTTTCACTTCAGGATGCTGCACCAGCATCGAGTTGGCGGCATCAAACGCCCCTGGGATATCGTTGGATTTGGTTGGTACCTTGTAGATCTGCTGTTCTGGGAAACCCGCAGTTTTCAATGCGTCCATCGAGCCACCGGTACGGCGGCGTGCCGTGTCCAGTTCATCGGAGGTGATCGCCATTACGCCGGTCTCTGCCACTTTCCAGCCACGCTTGTTCATCTCTTTCCACAGCTCGGCACCTTGGCGCTCACCTATCTTGGTGGCCGCCATCATCACTAGCGGCACGCTCTCCATCGGCTTGCCTTTGGCATTAACAAACTGGTCGTCAACCGCGATCACTTTCAGATCGTAGCTGCGTGCCTTGGCGACAATCGCCGAGCCGAGTTTTGGGTCTGGAGTGCAGATGACAAACCCCTTGGCGCCGCTGGCCGCCAGGCTGTCGATGGCATTGAGGGTTTTCTCGCCGTCCGGCACGGCAATCTTGATCACTTCAAACCCCAGGTCTTTACCCGCTTTGTCAGCAAATTTCCATTCGGTCTGGAACCAGGGCTCTTCTGGCTGTTTAACCAAAAAACCCAGTTTCATGGTCTCTGCGATAGCTGAATGTGACATAACCGCCGTCAGACCGATCACTGCCAACGCCTTAGTGAATTTATGCATGGTACCCTCCGCTGTTTTGCTTTCATCGGCAGAAAAATCGGGCTACCGTGAAAACGTTATCATTATGAGTTCCTGTCACGACAATGGCCTTACATCTCGCTTCTTGCCGTCGACTCAGGTAAGACGCAAACAGTTTTAGCCGGTATTTGTTAGTTAAATGTAGAGCGCTATCACATCCCGAGATAACAGCAGATATGTGCATACATTTAGCAAATTTAACCAAGTGATAACTTTTGACCCCCATCACAAAATCACTGTAGCAAGCAGAAAAGTGCATACTTCCAGCCAATGCTTCCTCACCTGCCTCCCCGTCCCGCTCCTATCGTTAATCTCAACCTAACAAGTAAGGAGTCCGCATCATGACGGCAGGTGCTATTGCCCTGGGATTAGACTTCGGCAGCGATTCAGTGCGGGTACTGGCTGTCGACTGTCAAAACGGTAACGAACTGGATACCGAGGTGGTCTACTACCCTCGCTGGCAGCGTGGTGATTTCTGTAATGCCGCACAGAACCAGTTCCGCCACCATCCACTCGACTACATCGAAGCCATGGAGCAAGCCATCGTCGCCGTGGTGCAGCGCATGAGCCAGGAACAGCGGCAGACCGTGGTCGGGATTGGAGTAGATTCCACCGGCTCCACTCCCGCCCCTATTGATAAACATGGCGACGTGTTGGCGTTGCGGCCAGAGTTTGCCTGCAATCCCAACGCCATGTTTGTGCTGTGGAAAGACCACACCGCCATCGAGGAGGCGGAGGAAATTAACCAACTGTGCCGCCGTGGCGATTTCACCGATTATTCGCGCTATATCGGTGGCGTTTATTCCTCTGAGTGGTTCTGGGCCAAAATCTTGCACGTTTCACGCCAGGACGAGGCGGTACGCCACGCAGCCGCCTCTTGGGTTGAGCTATGCGACTGGGTACCAGCATTGCTTTCTGGCACTACCGCACCTGCTCGGTTAAAGCGCGGGCGTTGCAGCGTTGGGCATAAAACGCTGTGGCATCCGGATTGGGACGGTTTGCCACCGAAAGCCTTCTTTGCGGCCCTGGATCCGATGCTGGTGGAAGATTTACCCTATCCACTGTTCAACGGTTCCTACACTGCCGATTTGCCGGTAGGGACGCTGAGCAAAGAGTGGGCCACACGGCTTGGGCTATCAGAAAGCGTGGTGCTGTCCGGTGGCGCCTTTGACTGTCATATGGGGGCAGTGGGAGCCGGAGCGCAGCCTTATACGCTGGTGAAGGTGATTGGCACGTCGACCTGCGACATTCTGATCGCCGATCGTGAGCGCGTGGGCGATCGTGCCATCAGCGGCATCTGCGGCCAGGTGGACGGCAGCGTGGTGCCGCAAACCATCGGGATGGAGGCCGGGCAATCCGCTTTTGGCGATATGTACGCCTGGTTCAGCCGCCTGCTGAGCTGGCCACTGCGTGAAGCCGCCAAGACGCAACCGCAACTCCAGACACAGCTGCAACAAATCGAGCATGACATGCTGGCCGCCCTGACCGCCGCCTGGGCCAAAAACCCGTCTCTTGACCATCTGCCAGTGGTATTGGACTGGTTCAATGGCCGCCGCACCCCCTACGCCAACCAACGCCTGAAAGGGGTGATCACCGATCTCAACCTCGGCACCGATGCGCCCACGCTGTTTGGTGGCTTTATCGCCGCAACGGCATTTGGCGCCCGCGCCATCATGGAGTGCTTCGAACAGCAGGACATTCCCGTCGATAACGTGCTGGCTTTGGGCGGTATTGCCCGCAAGTCACCGGTGATTATGCAGGTTTGCGCCGATGTGATGGATCGTCCGCTACAGATTGTCGCCTCCGACCAGTGCTGCGCGTTGGGTGCAGCCATCTTCGCCGCCGTAGCCGCCGGGTATTTCAGCGACGTTCCGCAAGCTCAGCAGCATATGGCTTGCAGTATTGAACGTACTTTGCAGCCCGATCCCGCAAACGTCGTGCGCTACCAACAACTTTATGAACGCTATCAACAGTGGTGCCAGGCCGCAGAGCCGCGCTTTGCCGCAATCACCAAAAATTAATACGCCGTGGCAGATCCCTCGGCTCAATAAAACCTCTAGTTCCAGGAGTTTTTGATGAACATCTTTAAGCAACGTGAAGTGTGGTTCGTGATCGGCAGCCAGCATCTTTATGGCCCCAAAACCCTGCAACAGGTGATGGAAAATGCCGAACAGGTCGTGAACAGCCTGAACCGCGACGCAGGTTTACCGGTGAAGATGGTGCTGAAACCGCTGGTCACCACGCCGGACGAAATCACCACCGTCTGCCGTGATGCCAACTATCACCAGGACTGTGTCGGCATCATCACCTGGCTGCACACTTTCTCACCGGCCAAAATGTGGATTGCCGGCCTGTCTATCCTCGATAAACCGCTGCTGCAGTTCCATACCCAATTTAATGCCGAGGTTCCGTGGGACAGCATGGATATGGACTTTATGAACCTGAACCAGACCGCCCACGGTGGCCGCGAGTTCGGGTTTATCGGTGCCCGTATGCGCCAGCAGCACAGCGTGATTGCAGGCCACTGGCAAGACAAAAATGCCCAGGAGCGAATCGCTCAATGGATGCGTGTTGCCTGCGCCAAACAGGAAAGCCAACAGCTGAAAGTGGCGCGTTTTGGTGACAACATGCGCCAGGTCGCCGTGACCGATGGCGATAAAGTGGCCGCGCAGATCCAGTTTGGTTATTCCGTGGATGCTTATGGCATCGGCGATTTGGTTAGCGTGATCGATGAAGTGAGCAAGGGCGATATCGATGCTCTGATCGAAGAGTACGAAGCCAGCTATGAGCTGAGCGACGTAGCAAAAGTTAACGGGGCCAAACGGCAAAACCTGATCGATGCAGCCGCTATCGAACTGGGTATGAAACGTTTCCTCGAACAGGGCAAGTTCCACGCCTTCACTACCAACTTTGAAACGCTGCACGGCATGAAGCAGTTGCCAGGTTTAGCGGTACAGCGCCTGATGCAGCAAGGTTACGGCTTTGCCGGTGAGGGCGACTGGAAAACCGCGGCCCTGCTGCGCATTATGAAAGTGATGGGCAGCGGCTTAAATGGCGGCACCTCGTTTATGGAGGATTACACCTACAACCTCCAGCCGGGCAACGATTTGGTGGTGGGGTCCCATATGCTGGAAGTCTGCCCTTCCATTGCCAAAGAACAGAAGCCACTGCTGGATATTCAATATCTTGGCATCGGTGGCAAGGCCGACCCGGCCCGCCTGATCTTCTCTACCCCGGCAGGCCCGGCGGTGAATGCCAGCCTGATCGATATGGGCGATCGTTTCCGCCTGCTGGTCAATCAGGTTGATACTATTGAGCAGCCTAAACCATTACCTAAGCTGCCGGTGGCCCGGGCGATCTGGCGCGCTCAGCCTTCCCTGGCTACGGCCGCAGAAGCCTGGATCCTGGCAGGTGGTGCGCACCACACGGTGTTCTCACAGTCACTAAACGCCGACTACCTGCGCCTGTATGCCGAGATGCACAACATCGAATTCCTGCTGATCGACAACGACACCACCCTACCAGCGTTCAAGAACGAAATCCGCTGGAATGAAACCTACTACCAAATCAACCGTCGCTAAACGCTCCCGCAAAAACTGCAACCGGTTTCAGAAACCGGTTGCAAACTCATTTCAACTCGACCTAAACTAGACTCAATATTTAACGTATAGAGAGAATAGTTATGTCTGCTTTCCCGAAAGCGTTCCTCTGGGGCGCGGCTAGCGCGGCGTATCAGGTTGAAGGCGCACACGATGCCGACGGCAAAGGCCCATCCATCTGGGATACCTTCTCCCACCTGCCGGGTACCACTTACCAAGGCACTAACGGCGACGTTGCCGTCGATCACTATCAACGCTTCCGTGAGGACGTGGCGCTGATGGCCGAAATGGGGATGCAGAGCTACCGGTTCTCAATCTCCTGGCCGCGCCTGCTGCCACAGGGCCGGCGCACCATCAATGAGGCCGGGGTCAAATTCTACAGCGATCTGATTGATGCCCTGTTGGAACACAACATTGAACCGATGATCACCCTGTACCACTGGGATCTACCGCAGGCATTGCAAGATGAAGGCGGTTGGGAAGCACGCAGCACTGCGGAGGCTTTTGAAGAGTATGCCCGCCTGTGTTACCAACGTTACGGCGATCGCGTCAAACTGTGGTCTACCTTCAATGAAACCGTGTGCTTTATCGGCTTCGGTTACATCACCGGCGGCCACCCACCGGGCGTACAGAGCCCGGCACGTGCGATCCAGGCCTGTCACCACGTCTTTGTAGCCCACGCTAAAGCGGTAGCCGCATTCCGTACCAGCGGCATTGCCGGCCAAATCGGCTTCGTCAACGTGTTGCAAACCCATACCCCGCTCAGCCAATCAGCGGAAGATCTGGCGGCCTATCAGTTGGCCGAAGGGATCTTTACCCACTGGCTGTACGATCCTGTGCTGAAAGGGGAATATCCGGCTGAACTGCTAGAACAGACTCAGGCGCTGTGGGGCGTGCCGCAATTCGCCCCTGGTGATGAACAACTGCTGCGCGACAATATCTGTGACTTTATTGGCCTGAACTATTACAAACGTGAAACCATCGCGGCCAATAATCAAGAGTCACATCTGACCATCAACACCACCGGTGAGAAAGGCAGCGGCCACCAGCAGGGTAACGAATTCGGCTTTAAGGGGCTGTTCAAGTTCGTCCGCAACCCGAACGGCGTGTATACCGATTGGGACTGGGAAATTTATCCGCAGGGCCTCACCGAAGGCATCATGAATATCAAGGCGCGTTACGGCGATATCCCTATCTACATCACCGAGAACGGTCTGGGAGCCAAAGATCCGATTATCGACGGTGAAGTGGTGGATGACGATCGCATCGACTATCTGCGCCAGCACATTGGTGCCATTGAAGACGCTATCAAACAGGGGGCCGACGTACGCGGTTATTATCCATGGTCGTTTATCGATCTGCTGAGCTGGCTCAACGGTTTCCAGAAACAGTACGGCTTTATCTACGTTGACCACAACAAGGATCTGGCACGCCAGCGTAAGAAAAGCTTCTTCTGGTACCAGAAGCTGATTGCCAGCAACGGTGCAGAACGTTAACCGCCGTTAAGTGGGCGCAGCATGTGAACTGACCCCAAGAAGTTGGACGGTTTAAAATTAAGCAACCATCAAAGCCTGCGTTCTGTACTCCACAGGGCTCAGGCCTTTGAGCTTCTGTTTGATACGATGGTTATTGTAGTAATCTATGTAC